>JAABSQ010000609.1 GCA_011390315.1 Desulfobacteraceae bacterium | reverse complement strand
GGCTCATTGAAGGTCACGTTCTTCAGGGCGATGATCTTCTCTCCGGGAACCACTTCCAGAATCCGATCCACCAGAAGAAAAGGATATCGATGGGGCAAAAACCGCATGATCTCCCCGATCCCGTACCGACGGTTCACCGCTTCCTTGGCCTCTTCTTTCATTTGTCCTCCAGGGCTTTCAATCGCCTTTCCAGTTCGGCAATCTGTTTTTTCATCTCCGGCAGTCTGGGAACGACCGTCTGCACGCGAAGCCATCGGGAATGGGGCATCTCCGGAGAACCGGACATGATACTGTCATCGGGAATCGATTTGGCAACCCCGGCCTGAGGGCCGATGGTGACGTTGTTTCCGATGTTCAAATGGCCTGAAACCCCGGCCTGGCCCGCCAGAATGGCGTGCCGGCCGATGGTGGTGGATCCGGAAATCCCCACCTGGGCCACCAGCACCGTGTTTTCGCCGATCGTTACATTATGGGCGATGTGAACCAGGTTGTCGGTCTTGACCCCCTTTTGAATCCGGGTTTCTCCGAAGGTCGCCCGGTCGATGGCATTCAGCGCTCCGATTTCCACATCATCGTCGATGCGAACGATGCCGGTGTGGGGAATCTTGTGGTATCGTTCCCCGTCCGGAGCGAAACCGAACCCGTCGCTTCCGATGACGGCGCCCGCATGGATGATCACCCGGCTCCCGATACAGCATTTATCCCGAATAGTGACATTGGGATAAATTTCCACATCGCTGCCGATGATCACCCCATCCCCGATCACCACCCCGGGATGCAGTCGGACCCGGTCTCCTACGGAAACCCGGTCGCCGATGACCACCCCGTGGGATACCGTAACCTTTTCACCGGCCGAAAAATGGTCGCCGATATGGGCGCGGGGGCTGATGAAGTCTTCGGGAACCGGGCGGGGGTGAAACAACTCCACCACCCGGGCGAAGGCCACCTGGGGGTTTTTCACCCGAACCAGCGGTTTTTCGGCAGCTTCGCACTTCATGGGCACGATCACGGCCCCGGCTTGGGTGTCACTGATCCGCTTCAGAAACTTCGGGGTTCCGGCCATTGTGATCTGGTCCGGCCCGGCGCTTTCAAAGGGAGACACCCCCTCGATCCTCATATCCGGATCTCCGTTCAGCCGTCCGTCCACCGCATCGGCGATCTCTTTCAGGGATATCCGCATGTAAACCCACCTCAATTTAAGAAATGCTCGATTACCGGCTTTTGGCGTTATACCGTTTCAGAAGCTCATCCGTGACATCGATGGCATTCGGATAATAGAGCACCGCACCCTTTTCAATGATCAAAAGATAATTCCCTTTTTCTCCGATCTGTTTGACAATCTCATATACGTCCTTTTGTATCCGCTGGATGATTTTGGCTTCGAAAATCCTGAAATCCTGGGCGTTTTTCTTTTGAAGCTCTTTGAAGTCGTTGACCTTGATCCGGAACTCACGTCCTTTTTGCTCCCGCATCTCCCGGCTCATCACCAGGGCCTCGGCCTCCAGTTTGCTTTTGAGATCCTCGATTTCCCGGCCGGTCTCCCTCAAACTCGACTCGATCCGCTCTTTCTCCTTTTCGATTTCGGCCCGGGCGGCCCTGCCCGCGGTCGATTCCTGGATAATGCGTTCAAAATCGACGATGCCGATTTTGGCATCGGCGCCCAAAGAAACACTCACCCACATCAGGCTGATGATCGCCGTCACAAAAGCGATTCGGACTGCTTTCATGGAATACCCTCCTCATTTAAATTCAGGAACCGTGTTCCGGTTCCGCTTTCAGGTTTTAAGATAATGGTGCTCTAAAAGGCGCTTCCCATGGCGAATTCCCATCGCCCGCTGTCTTCACCTTCCTGCTGATCCAGCACATACCCGTATTCGATTCGAATCGGCCCCATGGGAGAATACCACCGAAAACCGAATCCGGCGCTTTCACGAAGCTCGTCGAATCGAATGGTTTCGGAGTCGTCAAAGACGTTTCCGGTATCGTAAAAGAGCACCCCGACCAATCCCGCTTTTTTGATCAGCGGGAGGATGAATTCCGCATTGAACTGAATATATTTGAACCCGCCGACCTGAGCGCCGTCTTCGTCGAAGAGGCTGATATCCCGCCAGTCGAAGCCCCGAAGCGAATTGATGCCGCCCAGATAAAATCTTTCGTAGTCGGGCAGGTTTCCGCCGGAATTTTCGGTCACGTATCCGCCTTCGGCATGGAGAAACCCCACGGTCTCCCAGAAAAGGGGGATGTATTGACCGGTCTCGGCCAGATACTTGGTAAAGGCGATATCCCCGCCCAACCCGGCGTATTCCACACTGACGCTGTGGCTTCCCCCTTCGGTCGGGTTAAAGGCCCGGTCCCGGGAATCATACCGAAGGGAGGCGGTAATGCTGCTGGTCACGTTTTCGCCTTCCAGGTCCTTGATCTGGGAGGAGGCGTTTTCATCGATATCGGTGATATCGCTGATGTCATACCGGTAGCTGAGATAGGCCCGGGTGAAATCGAAGACCGGATATCCGAACCGGACCGCGCCCCCCATGCTCTCCCGGTCATAGGTATCATAGTCCCGCTCCCAGTTGTAGAGGTCGATACCTGCAGACAGAGGGATATCAAAGAGCCAGGGTTCGGTAAAACTGAGGGTGAACCGGCTCGATTTGCCGCCCACGTCGGCCCGGAACTGAAGAACCTGGCCCCGGCCGAACAGGTTTCTCTGGGATATGGAGGCCATGGCGAAGAGATTGTCGACGCTGCTGTACCCGCCGCCGAAACTGAAGGTGCCGGTGGGTTTTTCGGTCACGCCGATTTCCAGAATCATCTGATCCTCCGCCGAGCCTTTGGCGGTGTTGATGTTGATGTCTTCGAAATAATCGAGGCGGTGAAGATTTCGAACCCCCCGTTTCAGGCGCCGGCCGCTGTACAGCCCTTTTTCAAAAACCTCCAGCTGCCGCCGAATCACTTTGTCGCGGGTTTTGGTGTTCCCGGAGATGATGATCCTTTCAAAATAGACCAGGGCTTTCTTGTCGATCTGATAGGTGAGATCCACCGTGAACGCTTCCGGATTCTTGTTGATCCGGGGGGTGATGTCGGCATAGGCGTATCCCTCGTCCGAATAGATATCCGACAGCTTCAGGACATCATTTCGAACCACCTCGCGGTTGTAAAAGGTTTCATCGGTAATCCCGAGCTGATCCATCAGGACCGGTTCCGGGATGACCAGGTCCCCGCTGAGGTCCACTTTTCCCACCCGGAACCGGGACCCCTCATCGATTCTGATGGTAACATAGATCCAGTTCCCCTGGTACTCTACCCGGGGATCCCCCACCCGGGCCTCGATATACCCGTTGTTGTGATAGAAGGCGGTGAGCCGGGCCACATCCTGGTTGAGGTCTTCCTGGTTCAGCTCTCCGGAGGCGGTGATCCAGGACCAGAACCCCTTTTCGGAGGTCTTCATCAGGTTTTTGAGGTCATCCTCCGAATAGGCGCTGTTGCCCGCGAACCGGATCTCCCGGATTCGAACCTTTTCCCCTTCATCGATGATGAATTCGAGATCGGCCTGGTTGTTGTCGAGCGGATGAATTTCATAATCCACCCGCACATTGTGATAGTTTTTCTCCCGGTACAGGGATTCGATGCGCCGGAGATTGCTCCGGATCATAAAGATATTGAGAATGGAACCGGTTCGAATATTGAGGCTCTCTCGAATCTCATCATCTTTATAGAGGCGGTTGCCGGTGACCTCGATCCGTCGAATGGTCGGCTTTTCCGTCACCCGAAAGGTAATGATCTTTCCTTGAGGGGAATCCTCGGCTTCGATGCGGATGTCTTCGAAATATCCCATTCGATAGACCGCCTTCAGATCCTCGGACAGGCTTTTGGCCAGGAAAACATCCCCGGGACGGGTTTTAATCACCCGGTCGATGGCGTCCGATTCGATCCGCTGGTTTCCTTCGATTCGAATCCGGGTCACCCGTTCCTGCTTGAACAGGCGGGAGGAGAGCTCATCCACCAGCTGCCGCACGATTCGGGTCAGGTTTTCGATGCCGGTCCCCTCCACATAGAAGACCGACGGCGGCTCCTGACCGAAGGTGGGTATCATTTTGGCATCGATGCTGATCTTCTGTCCGACCCGGGTCAGGCTCCCCCAGATGACATAGTCGGCGCCCTGACGCAGTCCGAAGGATCGAATCCCTCCGGCCTGGCGGGTCGCGTCGGTCCAGGAGACCCCTTCGGGAAGGTTCGGATCGACCACCCCGGCGCCCTCCTGTTCGAGAAAGGAGCGAACCACCTCCGGAAGCCGTTCCCGAAGGTAGTCCCGGCCCTCGAGAGCGTTGATCTGGAATGGGAGCACCGCCACCTGGACCGTTTCGAGACCGAACACCGGTCGGGGTTGTCCCGCCCATGCGATCCACAAAAGAAGAGGGATAAGGAGGAGCAGCTTCAGCCTTTTAAATTCCGGGGATCTCAACATGTCTGCCTCAATTCGTTTCGACGAGTTGTCCGTCCACCAGGGTCACGCGGCGGGACATGTAAGCCGCCAGTTCCGCGCTGTGCGTGACCACCACCAATGTCATGCCGAATTCACGATTCAATTGACAGAGCAGTTCATGCACCTGCTCGCTGTTGCGCTTATCCAGATTTCCCGTGGGCTCATCAGCCAAAAGCAGCGGCGGTTTCAGCACCAGGGCCCGGGCCAGGGCGACCCGCTGCTGTTCTCCGCCCGAGAGTTCATTGACCCGGTGATGGAGCCGCCGGTTCAACCCCACCCGGTCAAGGAGCGCCGCCGCCCCCGCCGTCGCCTTCTCTTTTTGAAGGCCGTTGATCAGCAGCGGCATCATCACATTCTCGAGCGCGCTGAATTCGGGCAGGAGATGGTGAAACTGAAACACGAAACCGATGAACTCATTCCGAAATCGGGCCAGCTTTTCCGAATTGTATGTCAACACCTCCCGGCCTCGAAACAGCAGGGTTCCGTGGTCGGGTCGATCCAGGGTCCCCAGGATGTGCAGAAGGGTCGATTTTCCGATGCCCGAAGGACCGAGAATAGCCACTGTTTCCCCGGCATTCAGATGGAAATCGAGGTTTTTCAGAATCTCGATCCGGTCATTTCCGCTCCCGAAACTTTTAAACAGGCCGGCGGCCCTAACCAGACCGTCCGGCTGTGATGCGGCCTCCGGGGCGGTCTCCACGGTTTTATCCATACCGCAACGCCTCCACCGGATTCAACCGGGATGCCTGATAGGCCGGATAGAGGGTGGCCAGAAAGGAAATCCCCAAGGCGGCCGCGGCGATAAGCATCACATCCCACAGTTCGAGCTGAACCGGCAGGGTGGTAATGTAATAAACATCCGACGGGAGTTGAATAAACCGGTATCGCTTTAAAAGAAAACAGAGCAGACACCCGAGCCCCGCCCCCAGAAGCGTACCGATGCCGCCCACCGCCGCCCCTTTGAACATGAAAATGCGTCGAATGCTGCGATCGGCGGCGCCCATGGTTTTGAGGATGGCGATATCCCGGGTCTTTTCCATTACCATCATGATGAGGGAGCCGGCGATATTAAAGGCGGCCACCAGGACGATCAGGGTGAGAATAATGAACATGACCGTCTTTTCCAGCTTGAGGGCGGAAAAGAAATTCCGGTTCATCTCCATCCAGTCCCGCACCTCATAGGAAGATCCTACCGCTTCGGAAATGCGATCGGCGATTCGGCGCGCCGCGTAGACATCCTCCACCCGGATTTCTATTCCGGTGACCGCATCCCCCATTCGAAGCGCCTGCTGAGCATCCTGAAGCCGGACAAAGGCGAGGCTGCCGTCGTATTCGTACATTCCGGATTCGAAATATCCCGCCACCTGAAAACGCTTCATGGCCGGCATATGGCCGATGGGAGAAATCATCCCCCGGGAGGTGATCAGATAGACCCGGTCCCCCTCCAACACCCCCAGGCCGTTGGCCAGTTCACGACCCAGAATGATTCCGGGCCCGGATGCCTCCTTCCCGTTCGAACCTTCGGGCGCGGAAAGCTGATGGAGAGCGGCGCCATCTATATTCCGAATGACGCGGTCGGCCGAGGCCGGATCGATCCCCCGCAGGACCGCGCCTGAAACCCCTGCCGAAGAACGCAGCATCACCTGGGAATAGACATAAGGGTCTGCCGACACAACGCCCTCGAAGTCTTTTACTGCGGTCAGCACGTCTTCGTAGTCGGTGAAAGGCGCTTCGGGCCGGGTCGCCACCACATGGGATTCCACCCCCAGAATTCGGGATTTCAGATCCGATTCAAACCCGGCCATCACCGCGATGACCACGATCAGGGCCATCACCCCCACCATCACCCCGGCGATGGAAAGCAGGGTGATCAAAGAGATAAAAGCCTGTTTCTGTTTGGTTCGCAGATAGCGGCGGCCTATGAACAGTTCGAAAGACATGGATGCCCGGTGAATCGGAGCCGGAATCTTCATTCTGGAAAAAAAATCGCTTTACCGGCCGTCATCAACAATGGTTGTTATTTCGCTTTCATGTGGGGAAACAGAATCACCTCGCGAATGGAGGCGGCGTCGGTCAGCAGCATCACCAGCCGATCGATGCCGATGCCTTCGCCGGCGGTCGGGGGCATGCCGTATTCCAGGGCTTCGATGTAGTCTTCATCCATATAGTGGGCCTCTTTGTCCCCGGCGGTTCGGTCTTCCACCTGCTGAAGGAAGCGCGATCGCTGGTCTTCGGGGTCATTGAGCTCGGAAAACCCGTTGGCGATTTCCCGCCCGGCCACGAACAGCTCGAACCGGTCGGTCAGGTCCGGTTCGGTATCGCTTCTGCGGGAAAGCGGAGAGACCTCCACCGGATACCCGGTGATGAAGGTGGGCTGAATCAATTTCGGTTCCACCAGGGCATCGAAGAGCTTGGTGATGACCTTGCCCAACCGACCGGTCTTGGTGACCCGAACCCCTTGTGCGGCGGCGAATTCAAGAAGCCCCTCCTTATTCGAGAGCAGCGCCGGATCGAGACCCCCCAATTCTTCCAGCGCGCCGGACAAGGTCATTCGCCGCCACCGGCCGGACAGGACGATGGTATGTCCCTGATATTCGATGGTTTCCGTCCCCAGCACCGCGAGCGCCGAATGGCGGATCATCTCTTCCGTCAGGTTCATCAGGTCCTCATGGGTGGCGTAGGCCTGATAGAATTCGAGCATGGTGAATTCCGGATTGTGCTGGGTGGAGATCCCTTCGTTTCGAAAATTTCGATTGATCTCGAAAACCCGTTCAAATCCGCCCACCACCAGCCGCTTCAGGTAAAGCTCGGGTGCGATCCGCAGGAAGAGATCCATATTGAGGGCCTTGTGATGGGTCACAAAGGGTTCGGCCTCGGCCCCGCCGGGAATGGGCTGCATCATGGGGGTTTCCACCTCCAGGAAATCCCGGTCCAGAAGGAACCGGCGAACCGATTGAATGATCCGGCTTCGCTTGAGAAAGAGATCCCGAACCTCGGGATTCATAATCAGGTCGACATACCGCTGACGGTATCGCTTTTCCGGGTCACGGAGGCCGTGAAATTTTTCAGGCAGGGGGCGAACGGCCTTGCAAATGAGTCGAATCTCCCGGGCTAACAGGGTCCATTCCCCGGTTTTGGTCTGAAACATCCCCCCCGTGAGCCCGATAAAATCGCCGACGTCCAGCTGCTTGAACAGGGCATAGGCGTCATCGCCCACCTTGTCTTTACGGATATAAGCCTGAAGCTGACCGGTTCTGTCCCGAAATCGAATAAAGGTGGATTTGCCGAACCGGTTGACGGCCATCATTCGGCCGGCGACCGTAAAGACCGGCTCGTCCGCCGTCAGGGATTCGGGGGATTGTTCCACTTTTTGCTGTATTTCCGACACCGTATGGGTGACGGTGATGGTATTGGGGAAAAGGTTTATCCCTTTTTCCTTGAGTTCTGAAATCTTCTGTTTTCGTCTCTCGATCAGATCGCCTGTCTTTTCCATGGGGCTCCGGTGCCTGTCCTGCCGTCAGGGGTTATGTGCAAAAAAGTTAAGCAGGGGATGGTATTCCATTTGGGTAGGGGTGTCAAGACATGATGAAAACCGCCGGATTCACTCTTCCTCGATGCAGACCTCGATAGTGAACTCCTCGCCCTGGCCGCTGAGAAACTCCCCCTCATCCAGGGAAAAGGTGATGGCCAGAATCGGGTAGGTGGTGATGTGCTTGATGGTATGATCCTTTCCGGAGATCACGGTGGGTATGGCCGATTCGAGAGACATCCCCATGCCTTCCAGTTCCTGGCGGGCCTGGCCGGAAATCATATTGGTGATCTCTCCGACGGCGTCCTTGATTTCGTCGTCGACCTGGCTCATCCGCTCTCCGAACATATTGGACACGATGACCAGAATCGTCTTTTCCGGAAAACTGACCGACAATGATCCCGAGCTGTCGCCGGTGAGCCCGATCACCCCCGACACATCCCCGTTTGCGGTGTTTTGATCTTTGAGATACGGGGGTTTGGAATGGGCCTCGGTAAAGGCCATGGTCTTCAGAACGGTCAGTGTGGCATTGATGAAGGGTTGAATCAGATTAAAGTCCATTTTTTCTTTTTTAGCCATGTCTTTCTCCCGATGAAGAGGAATATTGAAAAAACCGCCGTCGGACTTTACAAGCCCGGGGGTTCACGAAAGGTCCATTCATCATTTTTTAAACCCGTGGTGTCAAGCTTTTTACGAATACTTCCAAATTTTATTCCGGAAGAATAAGCCTCAATTTTTTCCCCAGATCCTTGGCCGTGAAGGGTTTGGTGATATATCCGGTGACCCCTTCCTTGGTCGCCTCGATGACGTTCTCCTTCTTTCCCTCGGCCGTGACCATGACAAAAGGCAGATCCTGCAAACGCTTGTCGGCCCGGATTTTTTTCAGCAGGGCGATGCCGGTCATATTGGGCATATTCCAATCGCAAATCACCAGGTCCACCTTTTCGCGGCTCAGAATATCCCAGGCGATCACCCCGTCCTCGGCCTCGAGAATGTTGGATACACCGAACCGCTTGGTCAGCATTCGGCGAATGATGCCCCGCATGATCGGAAAATCGTCCACAATCAGAATACAGAAGTCCTCCTGCGCCATTACCTGCTCCTCAAAACATTTATCATATGCATTCAAATCCGGGTGTCGGTTACGGAAAAGGATCGGCGTCGGCAAAACCGGATTCTCTATTTCGCCTCGCCCGGAAAGATATTGCCCAGGACGGAGAACAGTTCTTCGGAGCTGAAGGGCTTGGTCACATATCCCGTAGCCCCCTTTTGAAGGGCATGTTCGATGAAGTCTTTTTTGCCCTCGGCGGTCACCATCACAAAGGGAAGCGCCGACAGCTGGGAATGGGAACGAACCAGCTCCAGAAGATCCACCCCTTTCATGTTCGGCATATTCCAGTCACAGATCACAAGATCGATCTTCCGATCGTTCAACAGTTTCCAAGCCTGCTTTCCGTTTTCCGCCTCGATTACATTCTCGATTCCCCGATCCCTCAACATCCGTCGAATCACCCTGCGCATGGTTGAAAAATCATCGACCAACAATATACAGAAATCATCATACATTGCGCTTCCCTCGATTGAAAAACCGATGAATATCCGAATTCCCGTCATCCGGCGCCGAACCCGCCCGATCTTTCCCGGTAGCGAGGATGCGTTTTAAGAATTCCGGCTCCCATCCCCCCTGCCCCCCTGGAAAGACTTCCTGAAGGGTATGATTGATAATCAAAATAAATTATTATACTATATAAGACAATCCATTTTCTATCAACTCAAAGTATTAATTTGCCGATACCCTTTGGTGAATCTCTATATTCCGGCAAAATGGTTACAAATTCTCTTGAAAAGGGGGAAAGATGGCTGTACAAAGTCGGGTGTCACGGCTTCATGATATTCATCTGGGATTCGGGGCTCGCATTCAAATCCCGAAAGGAGGAGACAAACTGTGGAAAAGTCGGTAAAGTCATTTGACCAGACCTCGAAAGACGTGCAAGATAAGGAAGGAAAATATCTGACCTTTACCCTGTCGGACGAAGAATACGGCATCGGCATTCTGAAGATCAAGGAGATCATCGGAATGATGCCCATCACCTCGGTTCCGCAGACTCCGAAGTACGTCAAGGGAGTGATCAATCTCAGGGGCAAAGTGATTCCGGTGCTCGATTTGAGGCTTCGATTCGGCTTGGAAGCCATCGATTATACCGATCGGACCTGCATCATCGTGGTGGAAATCGAAGGAGAAACCGGCGACATCATGATCGGTCTGGTGGTGGATACGGTATCGGAAGTTCTCAACATTCGAAAGGACGAGATTGAACCGCCGCCCCGGTTCGGGACCAAACTGGACACCGATTACATCATGGGAATCGCCAAGGCCGAGGGCGGCGTCAAGATCCTGCTCGAAATCGACAAGGTCTTGAAATCCGAAGAAATCCTTTTGTTGGAAAAAACCGCTTAACGAGGCCGCCGACCGAGTGTCGTTCTGAAGAAGGAAATGTTCAAAATAATTGATCAATCGAACTGGATGGTGATTCAGCCGACCGGAGATATCGTCTCCCGGGAGTCGGAGGATTTTCGACGCTTGCTCCTCGACCTTTTGAACAACGGGCATAAGCGGATTCGGTTTGATCTGTCCAAGGTTCGGGACATCGATGCCGCAGCGCTTCGGGTGTTTGTCGTGTTTTCCGATCTCATCGGCAGGCGATTCCCCGACCGCCGAATCGAAATGATCCACACCGATCGGGATATTGAAATTCTGTTTCGTCTGACGCGGCTCGACCGAACCTATCGAATCGCCTGACAGGGTGAACGTGCATGGACTTCGATGAATCGATTTTGACCGAATTCGCCCTGGAAGGCGGTGAGCATCTCGAGAGGGTTGAACAGGACCTTCTCCTGATCGCCCAGGGAAAAGAAGGCCCCGATGCGGAGTTGATTCATCAGGTCTTTCGAGACATCCATTCCATCAAGGGGAGCGCCGGTTTTCTTCCCCTTCCCCGAATGCAGACCCTGGCCCACGAGATGGAAACCCTTCTGGATCAGGTGCGGGACGACCCCGGAACCCTGCGGCCGGGAATGGTGGATGTGCTCCTCGACGGGGTGGATCTGCTGAAGGCGATGATGGAGGATATCCTCCGCAGCGATGAGATCGATATCGACCCGGTTCACCGTCGGCTTTGTGAATGGACCGCCTCCGGCGCGGAGGCACCCGCCTTCGACCGGACGGATTCCGGCTTCACGGGCGGAACGGGGTTTTCGAATGTCCGGTTCGATATGTCCCCGGAAACCCTGAAAAAAATCCCGATTTCCCATGAATACCTGTATGTATTGAGGTATGATCTGATTCAGGCGGAGCAGACCGGCGGCAAAAGCCCCGCCAGGATCTTCAAAGAC
The DNA here is from genome assembly GCA_011390315.1 of Desulfobacteraceae bacterium. Lineage (GTDB taxonomy): Bacteria > Desulfobacterota > Desulfobacteria > Desulfobacterales > Desulfococcaceae > JAABSQ01. The sequence continues at coordinate 27,157 of JAABSQ010000609.1, read as the reverse complement.
CTTCAGGGCCTCGGCACGATCGTAGACGCGGTCATGCCGCCGCCCGATATCGATCCGTCGGAACCGCTTCCGGACGGCCCCCTCTGGTGCATCGTCCTCTATTCCACCATTTTGGGGCCCGATTTTCTCGATGAAGCCGCCGGTCTTCCCGAGGATCGCATATTCGCCCTGGATATCGAAGTCCTGCCGGATGTCGATGCCCTTCTCATCAGCGGCGATTCAGGGGAGGTCTCTCTGATCGAATCGGATCACCAGCCCTCCGCAGCATACGAGGAGGCCGATCAAGACCGCCCGGATTCAGGTCCCCCGGAAGCGCCGGAACCCGAATCCCCCGCTTCCGATACCATCGCCCAGTTCGTTCTGGATTCGGATGATCTTCTGGAAAAGGTCGAACGTCACCTCAGCGGGATGGGCAAAGATCCGGAAAAAAACCGAGAGCGAATCGGCGAGGCATTCCCCCTGATTCACAGTCTTCAGGGGCATGCCGGGCTTCTGGGGCTGACATCTTTTGAACGGTTCAGCCGGGAAATGGCCCGTTTTCTCAACGGTTTTTTGAACGGACCGGCGGAGATAGGGGACACCGAACGGGACCTGCTTCTGAAAGGGGTCGATCTGCTTCAGGAAGGATTGTGGGAGTTGTCGGTCCGCGGCGCCGCCTCTTTTCCGCAGGCCGCCGTTTTTTTTCCCGCCACGGCCGCCGGACCCGATGCCGGCATGGTGCCGGAAAAACCGGCCGAATCCGGGGTGGAAAGAATCTCCACCCTTCCCGGTTCCGCCGGTCTGCCATCCTCTCTCGGGGTGATGCGGCAGGACATTCGAGTAGACCTCGGCAGACTGGATCTCCTGATCAACCTGGTGGGGGAACTGGTCACCGCCGAATCCATGGTGACCCGGAACACCGATCTGGAGGGCCTCACCCTGACCAACTTCGAACGCGCCGCCCATAGCCTGCGAAGGATCATATCCGAACTTCAGGATGTGGCCATGTCGGTTCGAATGATTCCCCTCTCCGGCGCCTTTCGCCGACTGAATCGACTGGTCCGGGACCTCTCCTCCAAAACCGGGAAACCGGTGAATTTGACGGTGGCGGGAGAGAATACCGAGGTGGATAAAACCGTCCTCGAACAGATCGTCGATCCCCTGATGCACCTGATTCGAAACAGCATCGACCACGGCATCGAGCCTCGGGAGGTGCGCCGATCCAAAGGCAAGGAGGCTTCCGGAATGATCCGCATCGAGGCCCGGCAGGAGAGCGGGGAAATTCTGATCCGGTTTTCCGACGACGGTGCGGGTCTGAATCCGGAAAAAATCCGGGCCCAGGCGGTGGCCCGGGGACTGGCCGAAGGGGACGACATCGGGGCCCGTTCCGACCAGGAGGTGTATCGATTCATTTTCGAATCCGGGTTCTCCACCCGGGAGGATATCGCCGATATCCCGGGTCGCGGAATCGGTATGGCGGTGGTCAAGAAGAATATCGAAAGACTGCGGGGGCGGGTCGACATCGCCTCCACCCCCGGAGAAGGGACCGAAGTCGCACTTCGAATTCCCATGACCATGGCCGTGATGGACGGAATGCTGATCCGGGTCGGTCCGGTCTCTTATACCCTGCCCATCCATACCATTCGGGAATCCTTTCGGCCCACCCCCGAACAGATCACCACCACTCCGGGCGGGCAGGAATGGGTCCGGGTGCGGGACAGCTTTATGCCGGTCATCCGGCTGCATCGTCTTTACAATCTGGTACCCGATACCGAGGCCCTGGACCAGGGCATTCTCATCAACGCGGCATCGGATTCAAGACATTTCTGTCTTTTCGTGGATGAAATTATCGGGCATCATCAGGCGGTGATCAAGTCGGTTCCCGAATACATCGGCAACACCGCCGGGGTGTCGGGATGCACCATTCTGAACAACGGAGAGGTCGGACTGATTCTGGATACGGGCGGCATTATGGAACTGGCCGAACGGATCCACGAAGAGGAAAAGCCGCGGCAGGCGAAAACACATTAACGATTCCGAAAAAAACAGGAGCGACCCATGACGGAGAACATCTGCGTACTGGTGGTCGATGATTTTTCGACCATGAGAAGGATTATTAAAAAGGTACTTAAAGGCATTCAGATCGAAAACGTGGTTGAGGCGGATAACGGAATCAGCGCCTGGGAAAAACTCAACGCCCAGACCGATCCGCCCATCGAACTGATTATCTGCGACTGGAACATGCCCGGCATGACCGGCATGGAACTGCTGGAAAAGGTGCGCTCCGATGAGCGCCTGTCCGACATCCCCTTCATCATGGTCACGGCCGAGGGCAAGGACAAGATCGATTTCGAGACCGGAAAGGCCGACCTCACCAGCTACATCGCCAAGCCGTTCAAGTCGGATGAGCTGGAAGAAAAAATCAACCGAATACTCGGTAAATAAATGCGGGTTCCCGCCACAAGGACGAGATATGCCAACGAGCCATGAAGACATTGTCGCTCGCCTGAGAGGGATCAGAGAAGAAATCGATCATCGGGGCCTCACCGAACCGGCGGCGCTCAAGGAGGCGGTCGCCGGTCTCGAAGATCTGATTCGGGAAATGGACGGGGAAAAATCGGACCTCAACCGGCTTCTGGGCCTTTGCGTCAAAGGGATTCGGGCGGTCAACGAACTCCGGGCCGCCGATACCCTGGGATCGGTGGATGCGATTATCGAATCCCTGGACGCGGCGGAACATTATCTTCAGGACCGACCCAACAAGGAGGTACTGGTCCGGGAGGCGGGACAGCTCCTGGACAGCGTGTTGAGTAAAAACAGCGCGCGCGCCGAAACGGATTCGGAGGAGATCCACCCCGAAGAATTTGTGGAAATGACCCTCAATGACGCGGCCGCCTGTCTGCTTCAGATCGATTCGGATGATTTCCCCGAAATGGAGCGGCTGTGTCGAATGATCGACGCCGTGGTCGCCGCCCGGGAATGTCCGGCCCCCTGCCGGGAAATCTCGGAACAGGCCCTGCACCTGGCGGTCCAGGTCGTAGACAAAAGAAAAGCCGATCCCGACTTCACCATTCCCGAGGATGCCATCACCGATATCGGCTTGGCGCTGGAAGAAGCGCTCTCGTCTCTATCGGAAAACAATACCGCTTCGACCGACACACCCGCGGTTGAAAAACCTGCGCCGGGAGCCGAATCCACCGACTACCTTCCCGAGGATGCGGACCTCGACCTGATCGGCGCCTTCATCACCGAAAGCGGGGACCTCATCACCAATGCGGAGGAGGCCCTGCTGACCCTCGAATCCGATCCGGAAGACATCGAAGCGGTCAGTACCGTGTTTCGGGCCTTCCACAACATCAAAGGCACATCGGCTTTTTTCGAACTCGCCCTGATGACCGAACTGGCTCATCACGCCGAATCCCTCCTGAGCCGGGTTCGGGACGGGGAAATCCGGTATGCCGGCGGATATCCCGATCTGGCCCTGCGTTCGGTGGACATGCTCAAGGAGCTCTTTCGCCTGCTGCAGGACGCCCTCAACGGCAGCCCCTTTCTCAAGCCTCAGGGCTATGACGAACTGACCGGGCTTCTGGCCGCCCCGGAAGCGGCCGGTATTTCGGACGTTTCCGAACCGGCGGCGCCCCGACCGGTTTCTCCGCCGCCCTCATCCGCCGAAGCGGAGACGTCCGTCGCCGAACCGGCTGCGGCTTCACCGGATGCCCTGACCCGCCGGCCCAAGCTTCAGACCGGCAAACAGGTGGTGGAATCCTCCATTCGCGTTCCCATCGACCGACTGGATCGGTTCATCGACATGGTCGGTGAACTGGTGGTGTCCCATTCCATGGTGGCCCAGGACCAACTGGTGGCCGGCGGAACCCACCACGAGCTTCAGAAAAAGGTGGCCCACACCACCAAAATCGTTCGGGAGCTTCAGAACATGTCCATGTCCATGCGGATGATTCCCCTCAAAACCACCTTCCGGAAGATGGCCCGGCTGGTCCGGGACCTTTCCCGCAAGGTAGGAAAAGACGTCTCCTTCATCACCGAGGGGGAAGACACCGAAATCGACCGCAACATGGTGGACATCATCAACGACCCGCTGGTCCATATGGTTCGCAATGCCCTGGATCACGGGATCGAACTGCCCGAGGTCCGGGAGAAGATGGGCAAACCCCGCTACGGCACCCTTCACCTGTCGGCCTTCCATTCGGCCGGAAACGTGGTGGTGGAGGTTCGGGACGACGGAAAGGGTCTCGACCGGGAGGCCATTCTCGCCAAGGCCCGGGAGCGGGGGTTGATCGAAAACGGCGGCGGTATGAGCGATCGGGAGGTTTACAACCTGATCTTCGAACCGGGGTTTTCCACCGCCGAAATCGTATCCGATGTCTCCGGCCGGGGGGTGGGAATGGATGTGGTCCGGCGGAATATCGAAGCCATTCGGGGCCAGGTCGAGATCCAGGCCACCCCGGGCCGGGGCGCGGTGTTCAAAATGAGCCTTCCGCTGACCCTGGCCATTATCGACGGTATGGTCGTGGGTGTGGGCCCCGAAAAATACGTCATTCCCACCATTTCCATCATCCGCTCGGTTCAGCCGAACCCCGGAGATATCTCAACGGTGCTTCACAAAGGGGAAATGCTCAAGCTTCAGGGCAAACTGATTCCCCTGTTTCGAATCGCCGAGCTTTTCGATGTTCGGGAGGCCCAATCGGAACTGCCCAAGGCGATCACGGTGGTGGTGGAAAACGATGGTCACCAGGCCGGCCTGGTGGTGGACGAACTCATCGGAAGCCAGCAGATCGTCATCAAAACCCTGGGGGAATCCCTGGGCAACATCACCGGCATTTCCGGAAGCGCCATTATGCCCGACGGTCGGGTCGGGCTGATACTGGATGTGGGGGGATTGGTGCGGTTGGCCAATACCGATTAGAGACTTTGGATATTGGGAAAGCCGAATTCAATGCACCTCAACTCTGCCGAACTGTCTGAAAAACAGTTCAGAAAAGTCGCTCAGCTCGTCTACTCGCTCTGCGGAATCAATCTCAAAGACGGCAAACAGGCCCTGGTCCGGGCTCGGCTCATGAAACGGCTCCGGGCACTGAAGATGATCGGCTTCGACGAATACATGGACTACATCGAAAGCCAAGAAGGACAGGGCGAATTGAGTTTCATGGTCGATGTCATGACCACCAACAAAACCCATTTTTTCCGGGAACCCGAACACTTCAATTACCTGTGCGATCACATCCTTCCCGAACTGAACCGGCGACGGATGCGGTTCTGGACCGCCGCCTGTTCTTCCGGGGAGGAGCCGTTTTCTCTGGCGATTCTGCTGCGGGAGCATATTCAGGAGATCAGCTGCCCGGATATCAAAATACTGGCCACCGATATCTCCATGAGGATGCTGGAACGGGCCAGACAGGCGGTATACGGGGAAGAGGTCCTTCGGGATGTCCCCCCCATGTTCCTTCAAAAATATTTTACCAAACGCCGGCAATCCGGCGGCCGGCAGTATCGGCTCAAGGAGGAGGTTCGCCGGATGGTCCAACTGGCCTGGCTCAATCTGATGGACCCCTGGCCCATGAAAGGACCCTTCGATGTGATTTTCTGCCGCAACGTCATGATCTATTTCGACCGGCAGACCCAGCAACGTCTCATCAACCGGTTCTGGGCCCTGCTGGATTCAGGGGGATATCTGTTTGTGGGCCACTCTGAAGGGCTCTCCGCGGTTCAGCACAAGTTTCGGTACGTTCGACCGGCGGTTTACAGGAAATGATGTAATGGACAAATGTGGGTTGGGTAGATGAAACACATCGTGTATGTGGGGGATATGAAGGTCGGTACCCGGGAAGATATGTTAATCACCCACGCCCTGGGCAGCTGTCTGGGGCTGATGATCTATGATCCGGTGGCCCGGGTGGGGGGGCTCCTGCATGCCATGCTTCCCTTGTCAAAAATCAATGCGGAAAAAGCCGTTGAGAAACCCTACATGTTCGTGGATACCGGGGTGCCCAGGCTGTTCAGGGCGGTCTACGAACTGGGCGGAAAAAAAGACCGGATGGTGGTCAAGGCCGCGGGGTGCGGCCGCCCGCTGAGCAACAATGAAATGTTCAAGATCGGGGAACGCAACTACATCGTCCTCAAAAAAATCCTGTGGAAAAACAATGTTCTTCTGGATGCGGAGGATATCGGCGGCACCGCCAGCCGCACCATCCATTTTGAACTGGCCACCGGCAGCATCATGGTCAGCAGCAGCAATGTGAAATGGGAACTGTAAAGCCGTCGAGCCGCCGAGTCCGTTTTCAGGAAACCACCGCAAGGGCCGGGTCCCGGGCGTTTGGAGAAAAAGTCAAGGAGGAATAGAGGGGTAATCACATGGAAATTAATGTCCTGGTCGTGGACGACAGCAGCGTCATGCGGGCGATGATATCCAAAACCATGGGCCTGAGCGGGTTGCCCTTGGGAAAGATCTACCAGGCCGCCAACGGACAGGAAGGCCTCGAGGTCCTGTCGGGCCACTGGATCGATCTGATCATTGTGGATATCAACATGCCGGTCATGAACGGCGAGGAGATGATCGACCGGGTGCGGGCCAACCCGGAACTCAAGGACATCTCCATCATCATCATCTCCACAGAGGGCAGCGACGCCCGAATCGATCGGCTGCGCCGGAAAGGGGCCGCATTCATTCACAAACCGTTCACGCCCGAAACCATTCGGGATACGGTCAAAGACATAATGAACCTGGGGGGCAGCGATGCGGGAACGGATTGATCACATTCTAAGTCGGGTCACGGAAGCGATTTTCGAAAAACTCGCGTTCATGTTTTCCTTTCCCGAAGAAGGGTTCGAACCGGAGATCGAACCATCCGCCGCCGAACCGCCGGTGGTGACCGAGGTTTTTTTCGAGGGCCCCTTCTCGGGGCGGCTGGTGATGTCTCTGTCGCCTCGGCTCCTTCCGGAATTGGCCGGAAACATGCTGGGGGCGGATGACAACGAGGCCACCACCCCGGACCAGCGGTATGACGCCTTGAAGGAATTGATCAACGTCGTCTGCGGCAACCTTTTGCCCGAAATCGCCGGCAAACAGGCCATCTTCAACGTGGGTACCCCGAAAATCATCGAACCCGAAGGGGCGGCCCCGGCCGCCGAAGAAACCCTTCTGGGCGACACCGCCCTGCTGGTGGAAGATGAAAAATGCGAGCTTCGCCTTTACGGCATCGGCGGCATCCCCGACCGGTTCTTCCAAACCGATTCCGGTGCGGATGCCTCGGACGCCTTCTGATCGGATGGAAACCCCATGATCAATGTGCTCATTGTAGACGATTCCGCTGTGGTTCGAAAGATCCTGACGGAAGAGCTCTCCAAATACAAAGACATCCGCATCGTGGGAACCGCGGTGGATCCCTATGTGGCCCGGGATAAAATCATCAAGCTCAAACCCGACGTCATCACCCTGGATCTGGAGATGCCCCGCATGGACGGTCTCTCCTTTCTCATCAAATTGATGAAATACTATCCCCTGCCGGTGGTGGTCTTGAGCTCCCTCACTCCCAAAAACAGCGAAACCGCGCTCAAGGCCTTGGAACTGGGGGCGGTGGAGGTATTGTGCAAACCGGGGTCGGCCTATTCCACCCTGGATGTCTCCCGGAACCTGGTCCATGCCATTCGGGCCGCCGCCTCCGCTCGAATTCAGCGTCAACCCGGAAAACCGGCCCCGGCATCGGAACCCCCGCCCGAGGCCCTTCAATTCAAAACCACCCATAAAGTGATCGCCATCGGGGCCTCCACCGGCGGCACCAAGGCCATTGAAGTCATCCTTCGCGGGATGCCGATCACCGCCCCGGGCATGGTGATCGTTCAGCACATGCCCGAAAACTTCACCACCGCCTTTGCCAAACGGCTCAACGAAACCTGCGCCATTGAAATTCGAGAGGCCCGGGACAACGACCATGTGGTTCCCGGTCTGGCCCTGATCGCCCCGGGAAACCGGCACATGCTGCTTCAACGAAGCGGCGGCAATTATCTGGTCCGAATCAAGGACGGGGTGCCGGTCTACTATCAGCGGCCCAGCGTCGACGTTCTCTTCCACTCGGTGGCCAAACACGCCGGCCGGAACGCGGTGGGGGTGCTGCTGACCGGAATGGGGTCGGACGGCGCCAAGGGGCTTCTGGCCATGCGCCGAAACCAGGCGTTTACCTTGGCCCAGGACGAGGCCACCAGCATCGTCTTCGGCATGCCGAAAGAGGCGATCCGCCTCGGCGCGGCGGACGAAGTGGTCCCCCTGGAGGCGGTTTCCCGAAGCATCATCAACGCCCTCAATGACCCGAGGCGGTTTTAAATATCAGACACCTTGAACTATGGCGAACACCCACACCAAAGAACCGATCCCGATCAATTATTTCCTTGAACCCGGGTATATTTTTCTGGCCGCCAAACCGACCGTCATCTCCGGCGTGCTCGGCTCCTGTGTCGCGGTCTGCATCTATGACCGCAAGCGCCGGATCGGGGGCATGAACCATTTTCAGCTGCCCTTCACCAAAGAGAAACACCTGGCAACGGCCCGGTACGGCAATGTCGCCACCCTCACCCTGGTCCAGATGATGACCGACCACGGGTCCAAGCCGAGACACCTGGAAGCCCAGATCATCGGCGGAGCCTACAATCCCGGGATCTCCGGAAAGAACATCGGCCAGGAAAACATTCAGGTGGCCCGTAAACTTCTGGCCAGAAAACGGATTCGCATCGTATCGGAGGATGTGGGCGGCGAAAAAGGCAGGAAAGTGGTTTTCAACACCCATACCAACGAGGTGGCGGTCATCAAGGTTGAAAAGCTCCGCACCGCAGACTGGTTCCCCTACGAAGGGGAGCGGTAAGGGGGACCGGGGGGATTCATCGGAATCCCCCCGGCCGATTGCCGAATCAGACGAATCGGGACTACTCCCCCGACCCGATCAGGGGCAGGACCTTGTCGACCTTGAAAATCACCAGGAATTTATCCCCTTTTTTGGCGTCCTCCCGGGGGGAACGGTCTTTTCGTTTGAGTTCGTACAGCAGTTCGCTCTCCTCTTCTTCCCGCACCTTGGTCAGAAAAAGACGCTTTCCTTTATATCCGGGGCCCGCTTCGATGAAAAGATAGGCGGCATGGGGATTGGACTGGATGTTGGCATGGGTGAGCCGATCCCGCATGATCATGGCCACCGTGCCGTCTTCCAGAAAATGGGGTCTGGCATAGACCGCCGCATCGACTTTTCCGTCTCCGTCGGCCGTGGCCAGGATGCCGGTGCCTTTGTTGTTCTCGAAATAGCTGTTCAGATCTTCATTCATGTAATTCTCTCCTTTGACTTCGATTGAATTTCCGTCTTTAAACTTCGACGCGGTTCCTAAAACCTGGCTTATCCTTGTTTCCGCCCCCAGACCCCGTAGATCGGATCCGAATAGGGGATTTCCCAGTAATACTTATCATCTTCCGGCCGGGCCAACCCCCTCATGGAATAGGTATTGAGATCGGTAAAACCGCCCATATTCAGGAAATACTCCATTACCAGACCGATCCGTTCGAATTCATGGGTCTCTTTCCAGATTCGGATCACCTTGGGCGGAAACCACCGATTGGAAAAGGTGACCGCAAACACGCCGCCCGGTTTCAGCACCCGCCGGACCTCCTGAAACACCTCGAAAGGCCGGGTCAGGTATTCCACGGACATGCTGCAGACGACCGCATCAAAGCGCCGGTCTTCAAACGGCAGAACCGGATTTTCATTCAGATCATGCACCGTATAATCGGAAAGCCGCCGGTTATGGGCCAGTTCCGGCCCGTTGAGCCCGAGCCCGACCACCCGCTTTACGGCAAGATCATCGGGAAGATGGGAGGTCCAACTGCTCATCAGATCCAGCACCTCCGATTCAGGCGTCAGGATTTGCCCATACAGTGCTGAAAGCACCCCGATCGCGGTATCGTCGATATGGTTCACCAGCCGGGGCTCCCGGTAAAACCGGCTGTCGGAGGCTTCATCCTCGCGAACAAAGGGCTGATCCGAGAAGAAGTCGGTCGGCCGGTCCCGCCACCGGACCTGCATTCCCGGCCCTTCGGCCACGGCTTCCATCCAATCGGTGCAGCTTCCCCCGGTATCCGAAAATTTTTCCCATATATGTTTGATCTCCGCATGGACGCGAACCTCCCGTCCGGCCATGGGATGATTGAAATCCACCTCGATTTGCCCGTCGTGAATTCTCCCGCATCGGAAAGGAGAGATATTGTTCCGAAAGACATGATCCACCTCTCGGAGAATTCCTTTGGGATAGAACCGTCCTTCCCGCGGATGAATGGTCATTTCAGGATGAAAATCCCGGTCGAACTGGACGGATTTGATGTTGAAAACCTTTTGGGACAGGTATTTCGGAAGGGCCTGGCCGGGTTCAAAGCTCAGATCGGTTCGAGTCCCCACCGGTCGATCCAGAATCTCCCGGTACATGGATTCCGGAAAACAGTCCCGCCACATATTCACCTTCTGGGCCCGGTAGCAATCCCGGTGAAGGGCGTGGTCGCTTTCCCACTCCATTTGAAACAATATATCCGCAAACGAATCGGTCGTCGTTTTATTCATTATGTTCATGATATCACCTCATAATATATTTGGGCCTCAGGGGGCCAGATACCCGCGCTCCACCGCCTGATCGATGATGGATTCCGCAAGCTTCCAGAGCGCTTCGGATCCGCCTTGAAGCGGCCGCATCCGCTCCCTCACCTGAGGCCGGGTTATGTCGTGCTCCCGCCAGGACTTGCCGCCGGTATGAAAATTGTGCAGCAGCGGCATGAAACGATCCAGAGACCGGGCCCACCGGGCTTCCGGGCTATTCCCGGTTTCGAATTCTTCCCACAGCGTACGCATCTGAATCTCCTGGTCCTGAGGCAGAAGCCCGAAAATGCGGTCGGCGGCGCGTTTTTCCCGCTCCGCCTTATCTAAATGTCCATACGCATCGTAACAATAGGTATCACCAGCATCGATTTCAACAATATCATGGATCAGCACCATGCGAATGACTCGGCCCACATCCACCGGTGCATCGGCATATTCCGTTAGAACGGAGGCCATGACCGCCAGATGCCAGCTGTGCTCCGCCGTGTTTTCCCGCCGCTTTCCGCTCAGCAGATAGGATTGACGGGCCACCTCCTTCAATCCGTCGATTTCCAAGATGAAGGCCAATTGCCGATCCAGACGATGTGTATCCATTTTCTTTCTCCTTCAATGCGCATTTGTAAACATTGGCTTTCCAACAGTAAGGATCAAAATTGAAAATGCCAAATCAACGGAACCGATTATCGACTTTTTCGCTTTTTTTAAATGATCCTGATTGAACCATTGAAATCATGCCTGTACTTGTGATATCAGAAAATCTTTTTATCTAAATCCAGGCAAATGGTTGGATACCTCAAAAAATGATGGTTTAAATCGAGTAACCCGACCTATTGCCGTTCAACCGGTTTAAAACGAATTTGAAGCCGGATTGCCGGAATACCGGCGGAGATCATCCGCCACACGATAACCCTGAAAGACGGAGGAAGATTATGAACCTGCTTGTCAAAGACCTTATGGTTCCGTTGTCGGAATATGCCACGGTCCCCAAAACGGCCACCCTCAGTGAAACGGTACTGGCCCTGGAAAAATCCCAGGAGGAGTTTGATCAAAACCGGTATCGCCATCGGGCCGTTTTGATTTACGACGAAAACAATAAAATCATCGGAAAGGTGAGCCAGCTTGATGTCCTGAGATCCCTGGAACCCAAGTATGATGAAATGTTGACCGGTGGAAGAAAATCCTTTCAAATGGGCTTCTCCCGGAATTTTCAGAAATCGATGCTGGAACAGCTGCGGCTTTGGGACGCGCCCCTGGACCACCTTTGCAAAAAGGTGGCCGAAAAAAAGGTGGAATTCTTTATGATCAAACCGGAAGAGGGGGAATTCATCGAGGCCGATGCCAATCTGAATGAGGGGATTCATCAACTGGTGATGGGCAGCCACCAGTCGCTTCTGGTGACCTCCCATGATACCGGGGAAATTATCGGCATTCTTCGGCTCACCGACGTGTTTGAAGCGGTGGTCAAGGAAATCGCTGAATGTAAACTACCGGGATAAAGCAAGAATCAACAGATTAGCTAAAACGGAGGAGAAAATTCATGTCGAGCGAAACCACGACTACCGGCTCGGAAAACCTGGGCATTGATCTGAACTGGAAGAGATATCTGTTTATAAGCATCGGCGTACTCCTGTTTTGCGTCGTCTATTTTTCCCCCTCATGGCCGGATGCCGTGGACCCGATGGGGGAACATTTCGTGCTGACCCGGGAAGGCAAGGGCGCCCTCGCCGTCTTTCTGCTGGCGGGCACCTGGTGGGTGTTGGAGGTAGTCCCCATCGGGGTGACCAGCATCACCATCGGGGTGCTTCAGGCGCTCTTTCTGATTCGGCCCGCCAAGGTGGCGTTCAAAGATTTCATGGACCCCTCGGTCCTGTTTATTTTTGCCTCCATCGTGATCGGAATGGTCTTCACCAAAACCGGGCTCACCAAGCGGATGGCCTATAAGATGCTGACCATCGTGGGCGAGAAGACCAGCATGATCTATCTCGGCTGCTTCGTGGTCACCGCGGCCCTGACCCATATCATGGCCCATACCGCGGTGGCCGCCACCATCTATCCGCTCCTCCTGGCGGTGTACAGCCTCTACGGCGAAGGGGACAGGAGAACCAAATTCGGCAAGGGGCTCTTCATGGGCATGGCCTATGTGGCCGGCGCCGGCAGTATCGTCACCCTTCTGGGAGCGGCCCGGGGGGCTGTGGCTCTCGGGTTTTACAAAGACGTGGTGAATATGGATATCACCTTTTTTGAGTTGACCTATTATATGTTTCCGGTCGGATGGCTGATGACCTTCCTGTTGTGGGGATTTTTCATGGTGGTTTGCAAGCCCGAGAAAAGGGTAATCCCCGGGCTTCGTGAAAAAGCCCGCCAGCTGGCGAGAGAACAGGGGGGGGTCACCACCAAAGAGATCGTCGCCGCGGTCATCATCTTCGGCTGCATCGGGGTGATGTCGATGCGCTCCTTTTTCCCCGCCCTCTATGCCATCGACAAGACCGCCATCATTCTCATCTCCACCATCCTCTTTTTCATTCTCGGCATTCTGGACATCAACGATCTCGAGGAGATCCCCTGGAACATCATTCTGCTGTTCGCCGGGGCCATGTCCATCGGCTTCTGCCTGTGGGAGACCGGCGCGGCCAAATGGCTGGCGGTGAACTGGCTGGTCATGTTCGAAAAAGCCAACTGGTTCGTCTTCGTGATGGGCATCTCCTTTTTCGTCATGATGATGACCAACTTCATCATGAACGTGGCGGCCATCGCCATCTCGCTGCCGGTGGCCCTGGTGATCGCCCCTTACCTGGGGGTGGCCCCTGAGGTGATCCTCTTCTCCTCGCTGGTGGTGGCCGGCATGCCGTTTCTGCTTCTGGTGGGCGCGGCGCCCAATGCCATCGCCTATGATTCGAAGCAGTTCACCACCGGGGAATTCTTCCTGTACGGCATCCCCGCCAGCATCATGCTGATGCTCGTCACCGGGTTTGCGGCCGCGGTCCTCTGGCCGCTCATGGGCATGCCCATTACCATTCCGGCGGGCGGATAAACGCAGACGGGCCGGAATGGTTCTTCCATTCCGGCCCGTTTTCTTCTTTGACTCCGCCCAAACCGATGCCTACCCTTCCGAGTTCGGCGCCGAGGTGCTTCGGTTTGAAGACGGCGCCGGGGTGGACATCGAATGAAGATGCCCGCGCCGATACCCCGTCCAAGCCCCCGATGTCAGTTGCTCAGGACATCCGCCCCGGGAACGGTGTCGAAAAACTCCCCCAGACCCAGCACCCGGTTCTCATTGACCAGCTTGGCGCCGATCGGGTTGGTGTTGTCCAGCCGGGCGATCACGATCACATTTCCTTTTTCGGTCGCATCCAGCGGCACCCCGAAGGATTCGCCGGTATCATCCATGAGCATGACATGCCCGTCGTATGCCGCAAATGAGATTTCCCGTCCGGCCACCGCATCGGTGTAGTTGAGGGCGCAGATGAAGACCTCGGCCATGTCGTCCAGGCGGGTGATCCGCATGCACTCGGCATGGTCTCCGCCGGCGCCGCCCACTCCGGCATCTTTATCCAGCTGAATATAGGGAAACGCGTTCAGGTCCCCCCGACTGCCGCCGGGGTATTGATCGGAGAACACCCCGCCGACCCGGCCGTCCTTGGTTTTGTAAAACGCCAGCAGATCCAGGTCCACCCCCTGGGTCCAGTTCAGCTGCACCATCAGCTGCTTGATGGGAACGAACGCCTCTTCCCCTTTCTGTTTCAGTACCACCTTGGCCTTGATTTCCGCCATATCGCCTCCGTTTCGGTTGGTTTCGGTATGGAAGTGATCGGTTGGACCGATTATTTTCCCTTCCACTTCGGTTTTCGTTTTTCAAAAAAAGACGCCACCCCTTCCCGGGCGTCTTCGGTGATGCACAACTCGGAAAAGACCTCGCTGCCGTACTCCAGGCGCCGGTCGAAATCCATATCCAGCATGCGGTAGTAAAACCGCTTGCCCATGGCCATGGCCACCGGGCTCTTTTGGGCCAGTTTTTCCGCAAAAGCCCGGGTTTCGGCCTCCAGGTTCTCCGCCGGCACCACCTTGTTGACCAGGCCCAGCCGCTCGGCTTCCTGCGCATCGATCATGTCTCCGGCCAGGAGCATTTCAAGACCTTTCTTTTTGCCCAATCCATAGGAAACCGGAATGATCGGCCCGGTACAGAGCAGCCCCAGGTTGATGGCGGTGGTGCCGATCCGGGTGTCTTCGGATACGATCGCAAAATCGGCGGCAAAAAGCAGACCGGCGCCGTTGGCCACCGCATACCGGTGGGCCATGGCCACCACCGGTTTGCCCATATCGGCGATGGTTTTATGCATCTGATCCATCAGGGAAATCCAGGGTTTGAACTCCTCCGGTTTCTTCTCCGGAAATTCACTTAAATCGATTCCCGTGGAAAAGACCTTGCCGGCGCCTTTGACCACCACCACCCGGACCGCCTCATCCCGGTCCAACTGAACCAGGGCTTCATTGAGTTCCCGGGCCAGGGGGGTGCTGAAGGTATTGTACTGGTCCGGACGGTTGAGGGTGATAAACCCGACGGCGCCTTCCATTTCCACATTCACCGCTTCAAATTCCATCTCACAGTCCTCCCTTTTTCATTCGTCAATCATTTTCATTCGTCAATCATATTGATATCCGGCATATTGATATCCGGCGTTTTGGCGTCGGGTATTTCCTGCTTCTGTTCATGTTCGACGGTGAGAACATGAGCCTGAAGATTGGCGATCCATTCTTTGCCCTCCCGGGTAACCTGAAGATAGCCCAGGGCATCCTGAATATAGGGGCTCACCGCCTGCCAATAAAAGCCGGCGTAGCGCTGTCGCATGTCCCCGGGGTTGGCGTAACCGGCGGCCCGGTTGCCGCCGTTTTCTTCGAATTCATAAAACAGCGCGGGGATTTTGCGAAGATATCCGGGGTCGCCGAACTGACCGATCAGATCCGCGGCCCGCAGCAGCCCCGGGTAGCCGCGGGTGTCTTCATAACCGTCCTCCTTGGGGATCGGAAACCGGGTCATTTCAATATAGGTGATCAACCGGTCCACATCCAGTTCCTTCAAGAGCATGTTTTCACCCAACCGCTCGATAACAAACCGTTTGCTTCGATCCACATGGTAGGGCGCCAGGGCGGCGCAGGTGGATTCGGGACCGAGCGCCACCGTCTTGTCTTGGATACCGGTGGCATAGCGGCCGTCCCGGTCGGACCCGCAGATGCCCTTTACGTAGCCGATGTCGTGGCACAGCAGGGCCATCAGGAAATGAAGCCAGTCATCCGGGGTGACGCCCCCTTCCATTCGGTGCTTTCCCCGAAGGATCTCCTGCCCGGCCAGGGTGACCATGACGGTATGCTCCACATTGTGATAGAGGGCGTCGGAATCGGCGATGGTCTCCAGGGCGAAATGGCCGGACCACTCGATCATGGAGGCGTATCGGGGCGCCGCCGGTCCATAGGTTTCCCGGTAGAGCGCAGACAGTTTTTTCACGAACGGATCGGCAATCAGTCGATGCAGATTCAACACGGCGGTTCTTCCCCCTTCCGGCTTGTCGTCATCCAAAACAGACGCCCGTTTTTCAGACGGATATCGATGCCCGACGGCCGAAGTATTTTATACAATGGGCGGCCCAGAAGAAATTCCAACCGATCCGGATGCACACGGCCATCTTCCGTGAGGACTTCCCTGAGATGCAGATCGTATTGCAGGATCAGGTTCAATTCGGCCATCGACTCGGAATCCCCGAAGGATGAATCGGAACGGGAATGTAAACCGGATGGATCATTCCGGTTTGATTTCGGGGAGGATGGAAGCGACCGATCGACCGCCCGAATGCGAAGTTCCACCTGTCGCGGATCGCACCGGTCCTGGTGGTCGCGGATCAGGTTCCACAATCCTTGGATCTCCCCTACCAGGTTCTCCCGGACCAGCCGTTTTCGGGCATAGACCGCCTCGATTTCATGCGTATCCCGGCAATCCAGCACCCGGCACTCCAGGGGCCGGTCGTCATAGTGGTCGCAACCGTTTCCCGCAGGATTCATCCAAACGCATTCGGACCGGTCCGGTCGGCTTTTGATCTTGATGATGTCCCGGGAAGTCCGATGAAGCTTTTCCTGAACATTGTCATAGACCGTTTCCCCGGCCCGAATCGTATAGAGTTGTTCCAGGGGAATGCGGCCCGTTTCCACCAGTGCCCTGTCTTCCAGATGCAGCCCCGGCCCCCCTTTTCGGCAGCAGATGCCGCACCGGCGGCACCGGGCCCCGGCCGCATGGGCTGTCAATGCCTCGGCCATCCTCAGGATTTCTCTTCCGGCGGGGACTTGTGGCTGTTCTTGGGATTCTGGTAGAGGATCAACTTGGCTTTGCGACGGTTCTTGTCCGTCTCGGGAAAATCGTATCCGTAATCCCACTCGGGGTCTTCCTCATCCTCTTCCTCATCTTCCCCGTAGTAATCCTCGTACATCTCCCGGACCCGTTCCTTACCCCTCAGCAGGAACTTGATGATTCCCATCAATACAAGCCCGGCCAGCCAGTTCTTGAGGGTCAGGGCGATGCCGGTCTTAAACAGGGTGTTGAGGGACCAGATCAGCAGGATCGGGCTGATGAGAAAGCTCAGCAGATAAAATGAAGCCAACAGGATCGTCACCCGATCCAATTCATCGTTTTGTATTTCCATAGCGTCACACTCCGGGTCTTCAAATATCGGTCATCTGCGAATTCAACCCCGCGGTGAACCCCGGGCAAACCGCATGTGCAGTCTTGTTCGGCGGCCTTGATCATCGTTTCGGCCATTCACCTGCCCGCGCCCCTTCGGGGCGCATTGGTTGGTCGCTTCCACTCCGCGGCATCCATTGGCCGAAACGATGATCAAGGCCTGTTCGGCATATAAATACATGGTAACATAGATGATACAAGCGGTTCAACGGATATTTGCCCGCCGATGAAAAACCCTCGGAAAGCGCCGATCCCGGGATTGACTTTTGCAATCCGGTGAATTAACATCCCCCCGGTTTTTCAGAAAGAAAGGGGTGCCGCCATCAAAATCATACGATCCATACCGGACATGCAGGCCCATTCGGATCAGGCCCGAATTTCGGGAAAAACCGTGGTTCTGGTTCCCACCATGGGATACCTTCACCCGGGCCACCTGTCGCTGGTCGCCGAAGCGAAAAAACACGGGGACGAGGTGGTGGTGAGCATCTTCGTCAATCCCGCCCAGTTCGGTCCCGGAGAAGACCTCGAAGCCTATCCGCGGGATTTCGACCGGGACCGGGCGCTTTGCCGGGAAGCCGGAGCCGATGTCATTTTCGCGCCGGACCCGGACACTATCTACGGCCCCGGCTACCAGACCTATGTGACCCTGGAAAAGCTTCCTCAACACCTCTGCGGTCTCTCCAGACCGGTCCATTTTCGAGGGGTGGCCACGGTGGTGACCAAGCTTTTCAACATCGTCAAACCCCATGCGGCGGTGTTCGGACAAAAGGATTACCAGCAGCTTCTGGTCATTCAACGGGTGGTGCGGGACCTCAACTTCGATATCGACATCATCGGCGCCCCCATCGTGAGAGAACCCGACGGTCTCGCCATGAGTTCTCGCAACACCTATCTGACCCCGGACCATCGGCGTCAGGCGCTCTGCCTCAGCCGTTCCCTCGACCGGGCCCGGGAGCGGGTTCAAGCGGGCGAAACCGACCCCGACCGAATCCGCCGGGAAGCCCTGGAGTCCATCGAAGCCCGGCCGGACGCGGTGGTGGATTACGTCACCCTCTGTGATCCCCATACCCTGGAACCGGTGTCCACCCTGAACCGACCGGTCCTGATGGCCCTCGCCGTCAAATTCGGGAAGACCCGGCTGATCGACAACCGGATTCTAGACCCGCGCCCATAATCCATTCAACAGGTATTGCTTCAGGTTTTTTGAAAAGGAGAACCGTCATGAGCGAACCATACTTTTTTACCTCGGAATCGGTGACCGAGGGCCATCCGGATAAAGTGGCCGATTCCATTTCCGATGCCGTCCTGGATGCCATACTGGCCCAGGACAAGAACGGCCGGGTGGCCTGCGAAACCCTGGTCACCACCGGCCTGGCCTTTATCGCCGGTGAAATCACCACCGAGTGTTACGTGGACATGCCCCGGGTGGTGCGGGATACGATTCGGGACATCGGGTACCATTCTTCACAGATGGGATTCGATTACCAGACATGCTCCGTGGTCACCAGCATCGGCCACCAGTCCCCCGATATCGCCCAGGGGGTCAATGCCGGTCAGGGGCTTTATCTGGAGCAGGGGGCCGGAGACCAGGGGCTGATGTTCGGATTCGCCGCCAATGAGACCCCGGAACTGATGCCCATGCCGATCATTTTCGCCCACAAGCTCTGCAAACGGCTGGCCCGGGTGCGAAAAAGCGGAGCACTCGATTTTCTTCGGCCCGACGGCAAATCCCAGGTGACCATCGAGTATGAAAACGGCGCCCCCAAGCGGGTGGATACGGTGGTCATCGCGGCCCAGCACAAGCCGGACATCACCTATGACGAGCTGCGGGAGGCGATTATCGACTCGGTGATCAAGAAGGTGATTCCCAAAGAGATGGTGGACGGCGACACCCGGTATTTCATCAACGCCACCGGCAAGTTCGTGGTGGGCGGCCCCATGGGCGACTGCGGCCTGACCGGGCGCAAGATCATCGTGGATACTTACGGCGGCCACGGCAGCCACGGCGGGGGATGCTTCTCGGGCAAGGACCCCTCCAAGGTGGACCGAAGCGGTTCCTACATGGCCCGGCATGTGGCCAAGAACATCGTGGCGGCCGGGTTGGCCGAAAAATGCGAGGTCCAGATCGCCTATGCCATCGGGGTGGCTGAACCGGTGTCGCTGCTGATCGACGCCATGGGCACCGGCAAGATCTCTCACCGGCGGTTGAAGGAGATCGTCTCCGAGACCTTCGACCTGCGACCGGCGGCCATTATCGAGTACCTGGATCTGCTGCGCCCTATCTTCAAAAAAACCGCGGTGTACGGCCATTTCGGCCGAAACGACCCCGATTTCACCTGGGAAAAGACCAACATGGCCGACGTCCTGCGGGAAAAAGCGGGCATCTGATTTTTAGTCCCTGCCCTTTCTCCGACCCGCTCTTGCTTCCCGAGAGCGGGTTTTTATTTCCGCCGCGCCGCAAAAACCCCGCGCCAGTCCGCTTCGGGCGGGGTGATCCGGTACGCCCGGCACCGCTCCGACATCACAAGGGCGGGACCGTCATCGGGAATGAATTCCAGCGTCTTCTGAAAACATGCCAGGGCCTCCTCCCAGTTCCGGGACCGGTAGGCCCCAAGCCCTTCTTCATAATATCGGATTCCTTCCCGAACCGATGCGTTCACATCTTCGGGATAGCCCATGATCTGGTAAACCGTCACCGGTTTTCGTTTCCCCACCGCGCTGATGGCATCGATCTCCCGAATCACCACCGTATCCTCGGCCGCCCGGGCCGTGGTTTCACTGATCAGCATGTCGATGCCGTAGATCTTGTTGAGCCCCTCCAACCGGGAGGCGGTATTGACGGTATCCCCGATCATCGTATAATCCATTCGGGTTTTGGAGCCCATGTTCCCCACCACCGCCGGGCCGGAGCAGATTCCGATCCGCATCCGCAGATCGGGCCGCCCCTGATCGCGCCAGATCCGCCGCAGGACCGCCAGCCGTTTCTGCATGTCCACCGCGACCCGGCAGGCGATTCGGCCGTGGTCTTTCAGGGGGTTGGGGGCCCCGAAAAAAGCGATGATGGCATCCCCCTCGAATTTATCCACCGTGCCTTCGTATCGGTGAATGATGTCGGTCATTTCCGTGAGAAACTCATTGAGCAAATTCACAAGAAGGGCCGGTTTCATGGATTCCGCAACAGAGGTGAATCCCTGAAGGTCTGAAAAGAAGGCGGTGATCACCCGTTCCTCGCCGCCGAGGACCAGATTTTCCGGGGATTCGATGAGCCGCTCCACCACGGCCGGCGCCAGGTAATGGGAAAAGGCATCCCGAATAAACCGCTTTTGCCGGGTTTCCAGGAAATACCCGTAAACGGTGATGACGATGTACATGACCAGCATCATGGATAACGGATACACCAGGTTGAGGAGCAGCCCCCGGGCTGAAAAGAGGTATTGGGCCAGCAGAAGATAGGCCGCGGCCAGACCGGCGGTGATCAGGGTACCGGCGCCGGCGCCGGTGCGGGGCAGCGCAAACCCGAGCAGGATGACCGAAAAAAGGATGGCGGCCGTATCCGCGGCCGCCATCCATTCGGGCCGCCGAAGAAATTCCCCGCTCAGGACATTGTCCACCACATTGGCGTGAATTTCCAGGCCCGGAAAATTGTTTTCAAAGGGGGTCACCCGAAGATCGTAGACCCCGATGGCGGTCACCCCCACCAGAACGATCTTGTCCCGCAGCAGGTCCGGAGAGGCTTCCCCCCGGAGAATGTCGGTGACCGGCACATGTGGAAAACTCCGCTCCCGGCCCCGGTAATTGACCTCCATCTGCCCGAATCGGTTGACCGGCAGGGACATGGATCCGATCGTCTCGGAAACCACCCCGTCCCGGTTCACCTCGATGGCCAGGGGCTGTTCCAGGTAGGCGGCGGCGGGCATACAGACGGTCCCGAAAAAAGACGGCGGTGGGGATGAACCGGACCACCCCGTCCCGGTCCGGCTCCATATTGAAATGGCCGGCATACCGGGCCGCCTCGGAAATCGGCCGAATGTTGGACTGGGGCAGAATCCCCTTCAGGATGGGCGCCGAAGCGGCATCGGGACCGATTCGGGCGATCCGGTATTCGGACCCGGCGATGTTTTCCTGATGGTATGCCACCAGCGGTTCGGCCATGGCCTCGGGGTGGTCCAGCCGGGTATGGAAAAAATAGCCCAACACCACCTCGGCCGTGGAATTCCGAATGGCATCGGCCAGAAGCCGGTCCTGGTCGGCTTCGGATTTGAGTCGGGCCAGGTAGGCTTTGATCTCGGCGGGCGGGTTGTCGAGGCGGTCGATCCGGTCCGCCACTCGGTCCAGGGCCTGAATCACCCGGGTGTCGCTTTCATCCGATTCGAAAAACCCGATATCAAAGGCGATGACCCGGGCCCCGGCTTCGGACAGCCGATTCACCAGAGCCGCCATCTTGGCCCGGGGCCAGATCCATTTTCCCTCTTGCGCGATGCTCTTTTCATCCACCACCGCCAGGACGACCTCCGGCCGGGCCGGCCGTTCCCCGCGAATCTTGAACCGCAGGTCGACCGTGTCCAGCTCGATCCGGTGCAGCGGCGGAATCCCGATCCCATAGGCCAGCAGCCCGGCAATCAGGGCGACGGCGGAGATCACCAGCGGATTTATTCCGCCTCCGAATCTGTTTTTACCGAATCCGTACTTCCATCCATCCGATTTCATTGACATGCCTCGCTGTGGTGATGGTTCAGACCGACTCTGCCCCATTTCTCACCTCGGGTCAAGGGAAGGCACCTCGCTTTTCGGATTTTAGACCTCATTCAATGGTTGACATCCGTACCCTCAGGGTGGCAAATGTCAGATACCGGCCCGGTATTTTACCGTTTTTTCAACAAGAAAGGTTTGAGATGATTTTAGACCAACAGGATGAAGACCTCTATTTTAAGCTGATGCAGCCGCTTCAGTTTTATGCCAATCAAAAACGCGGCATCCTTTCCGAAATTAAAACCTTGGATGAGTTCATCGCCCTTCCCCAAATCGACAGAATGGGTCCGCGGGACGCCATCTATGATGACCCGGCGATTATCGATGAATTCACGGCTGACAATCCGAACGGCTTTTCGGCAGAGGAACTGGCCATTGTCGGGAGCTGGAAACATTTCCTGCGGACTTCGTTTTTTATCGAACGTTTTCTGAAGAAATATGCGATATTTATCTCCGAAGATCAGGTGTATGCCGTCCACGGACTGAGAGAGCCCCTGGACCTGATCGTTCCCCAGACCCCGGCCATGGTCGACGCGGTGCTGCTGCCGTTCAAGGGGAGGATTATTTACGACGGGAGCATGAATTACTACAGCATCTTTTTCGGCGGCGGCACCAAAAGAAGACTTAAAGAAACCTACATGACCGCAAAACAGAACAACCGGATCATCCACACCCTTGAACCCGCGGAAAAGCCGAAAAAAAGAGCTTCGCCGACCAAAACCAAAAAAACCGCGCCGAATGCACAAGATCTAAAACATCTGGACACGCTTGCGGATATCGCCAAAAACCTGCGGGGCGGAACCGGAAAACCGGTGATACTGACGCCGGTTTATTCAGTGGTGCGGGCCGCTATCGAACTGGCCCGCACTGCAACGGAGCATCCCGATGATTCCACCGCCATGTGGGAAACCGCAAAGAGCCTCAACCGGGCCCTGGGCAAATTCGACAAGACCGTCCGCCGAATGGATTAACCGGATACTTCGGAAATGGCTGAAATCCTGCAAAAACCCGATCTCCACACCTACGGGGAATACCTGACCTGGACCGGTGAGCACCGGCTGGAGCTGATCGAGGGCGTGGTGTACGACATGAGTCCGGCGCCATCCCGCCGACATCAGGAAATCTGCGGAGAGCTATTTCGCCAGATCGCCAATTTTCTGACCGAAAAAGAGTGCAGGGTCTATGCGGCGCCCTTTGACGTGCGGCTTCCCCTATCCGAGGAACAGGATGAAGACACCACCACCGTAGTGCAGCCGGGTATTTCCGTGGTTTGCGATTCCGCCAAACTCGACGACCGGGGGTGCCGGGGCGCCCCGGATTGGGTGGTGGAAATCACCTCACCGGCCACCGCCTCCCGGGATCAGATTCAGAAGGTGGCCCTCTACGAAACCCACGGGGTTCAAGAATACTGGATTATCCACCCCATTGACAATCTTCTGACCATTCGCCGGCTGGATGAAAAGGGCCGATACGGGATACCCGAGATTCTGGAAGGACGGGGGGAGATTCGACCAGCGACTTTGCCGGAATTAGGGGTGGATCTGGATGCGGTTTTCAAGGTTTCACGCACTTAGTCGATCTTGCAGAGGGGTTTCCTTTTTCAATTGCATCCTGGCCTCGATGATTCCGCCTCGGATTTCCCTATGTTAAAGGACCTCCGCGCACCTTCGAAAAATCAGCGAAATCAAATTAATCAGACGAATCACAGTTCAGACAAATACCGCTGAATATCTGAACCCGGATGCGTCTGATTCATCTGATGGCCTGGATGATTCCGCCCTGCTTCGCGCGTCCCTCCTCGACAAAACCATCTCGACGCTGCCGAAAATCAGCGTAATCAAATTAATCAGACGAATCACAGTTCAAGACAATAAAATCTTATATCCCTCCTTATTTCCGGATGCAAGTATCAAACACCATCTCCCCCTCTCCTTTTCTCTCCGCCCCGAAATAAAATCCCCCCTTTTGACATAAATCAATGCCGAACCATACCTTATGCGTTAAAAAGAAGCCAAACAGACCGAAAAAATCAAACATTTTCAAACCATATAAGGGAGAAACCATGAAGGTACTGCGAAAAATCATCGAAATCGACGAAGACCTGTGCGACGGCTGCGGACAGTGCATCACCGGGTGCGCCGAGGGCGCGCTGGAGATTGTGGAAGGAAAAGCCAAGGTCGTGGCGGACAAATATTGCGACGGGCTGGGCGCCTGCATCGGCGAATGCCCCACCGGAGCGCTCTGCATTGTGGAGCGGGAAGCGGAGGATTTTGACGAAGAGGCGGTGGAGGAACGGCTGGCCGAGATGGAAAAGGAGGGAGCGCCCGCCGCCATGCATAAGGGATGCCCCTCGGCCCGGGTCCATGTCTTCGCCCCGGACCAGAAACCTCGGGAAGCGATTCAGCCGACGGAGAAAGGCGCTGCCGCACCGCCCCGGTCGGAGCTGACCAATTGGCCGATTCAGATTCGGCTGATTCCGCCCCACGCGCCGTTTCTCAAGAACGCGGACCTGCTGGTCCTGGCCGACTGCTCCGCTGTTGCATATGCCAATCTGCACGAGGACCTGGTCAAGGACAAGGTGGTGATGATGGGCTGCCCCAAGTTCGACGACGCCCGGGAATACATCAACCGGTTCGCGGACATTTTCAAAACCGCCGGCGTCAACAGCGTCACCACCGTCTACATGGAGGTGCCCTGCTGCTCCGGTTTGCCGACAATCGTGCGAAAGGGAATGGAAAAAGCGGGGGTGAAGGTGCCGGTGACCGACGTGGTGGTCAGCCGAAAAGGCGAGCAGGTGACCGACCGGCCCAAGATGGCCCGGCTGGCCTGATCCGCTGAAAAAGCGTGTCGGGGAATGAATCAGGGGAAATTCAGGAATGAGTGGCCGAGGCGCTGATTCCTGAATTCACCCGAAAGAAGAGATCGGGCAGGCCGCCGGCCTCACGTCGGGTCGGGTTGGGCCTGCTTCCGTTTCCGTTTGGCGGACAGAATGGGGGTGTTGACGACCAGCGCGGACAGTTCGTCCGAGCGACGGATATCCAGTTTAAAGGCCTCCTGATCGATCTCGAAGTATTTGGAGATGACCTCCACCATGTCTTTGTGCAGGGCCTCGAGGATATCCTCGGTCACCTCCAGATGATCGTAGATCAGCGCAAACTTGAGCCGCTGTTTGGCGACATTTTTGCTCTCATTCTTTTTACCAAATATATTCTTGAAAAAATTAGCGATCATGGGGCCTCCCTATTTTTTGAGACCGAATTTGGACCGGAATTTCTTGAACAGCCCGCCCGAGGCCTCCGGCACCTGGATCGGCAGGTCCACCTGGCCGTTCAGACGCATGGCGATCCGTCGAAAGGCCGCACCGGCCTTGGACGTCTTCTGCATCACCAGCGGCACTCCGGTGTTCGTTGAGACCACCACCTGATCATCCATCTCCACCAGTCCGATCAATTCCACCGACAGAACATCCACCATATCCACATGGCTCAGCATATCCCCTCTTTCCACCAGGGCCGGCACGATCCGGTTGACCACCAGCTTGGGGGTGATGGAGCGGGCATACAGAAGCCCGATGACGCGGTCGGCATCCCGCACCGCCGCCACCTCCGGGGTGCAGATCACCAGGGCCTCGTCGGCGGCCGCCACCGAATTTTCGAACCCGCGTTCGATGCCGGCCGGGCAGTCCATGAAGACATAGTCGAAGTGGCGGCGCAGCATGCTGCTGAACCGGACCATCTCTTCCGGATCAAGGACGTTCTTGTTGTCGCTCTGGGAGGCGGGGATCAGAAACAGGTTGTCGATGCGCCGGTCCTTGATGGCCGCCTGCTTCAGTTTGCACCGCCCCTTGACCGCATCCACGATATTGAACACGATGCGGTTTTCCAGCCCCATGACCACGTCCAGGTTCCGAAGACCGATATCCATATCCACCACGGCGACCTTCTTGCCTTCGAGCGCGAGGGCCGCTCCGATGGAGGCGGTGGCGGTGGTCTTGCCGACCCCTCCCTTGCCGGAAGTGACTACGATGATTTTACCGTCCAATGTCAACCTCGTTCAAAGATGTTAATCCAGTCATGCCGTGAAGATCATCACGGCGCCGCGGGTCAACGCGCCTGGGGCCATGGTAAGCGGCCGAAGGGATTGGCCTCAAGGTAATTTTCCACAACAATGTTGCCGTTCTCGACATGGGCGAATTCGGTCACCTTCACCGGCGACGCGGGCAGACCGGCCGCCACGTAACTGCCGATCTGAACCTGGGTGGGCCGAAAATCGAGGGCCAGAATGATGTTCTCGTTGCCTTCCGGGTGTCCGGCGATGGCGGTCCCCAGAAGGCTGCCCATGATCAGAATGTCGCCCCCGGCCATCACCTCGGCCCCCGGGTTGACGTCCCCCAGAATCAGCAGATGCTTGCGGGCGGTCACCTTCTGCCCGGAGCGGACCCGGCCGGTCAGCATCAGCACGTCGGTCCGGTAATCGTGCCAGGAACGTTCCATGTCGCGCCGGCGCAGCCGATCGACCTTGGATTCGGCGGCGATTCGGCGGCTGCGCGGTTTTTTCCGCCGGGCCCGTTCGACCGAACCGACCTTGAAGGTCTCCTTGAGATACCGGCCGAGTTCGTCGATCAGTTCGTCATACCCTTCCGGGGCCCCGACGTCGATGGTCACCCTGGCGTTCTCCACCTCGTTCTTGAGACCGGTAAAGAGCTTTTCCAGCTCCGTGCGCAGGTGGTCGGCGGAGGTCATCGGGTCCAGCATGACACAGAGGCTGTTGCCGACCCCCTTCAGTCTCACCGGGGTTTTTTCCGGATGGGTCGTTTTCATGGAATTGCGATCGGGAGGGCGGTTGCGGTCTGTGGTGCCGGCCCTGATGTCGATTCGGTCACGGTCGTGTTCATGTCTGGGCACGGACTATAGAGAAAATCCCCTATCCTGTCAACATTTTGAATGCCGGCCCCGTCGATTTGTCACATGGGGGCGTCGAATTTGGTTTCGTACCCGGTCAGTTCCACATATCCGGCCCCGGTGACCGCCCCTGCCCCCCTTTCACCCGAGACCGACACGCTCCCCTCCCA
>JAABSQ010000608.1 GCA_011390315.1 Desulfobacteraceae bacterium | reverse complement strand
AGGTGACCCGGGTGGTGCCGGGGGTGCGCATCTCCTGGTCCGCCAGATTCGAAGACACCGTCAAGTGAAGAGAGAGCGGCGCCACCGACAGCCGCCACCCGGCCGGATACACGGCCCCGGACCGGGGGCTCTTCCAGGTATTCAGCACCCGCAGATTCAGATCCTCCTCGGGAATATGGATCGGGTTTCCCGACGCATCCACAAAGGTGGCGCTGGAGGCCGGGCTGAACCCGCCGTCTTCGGTTCGAAGAAAATAGGCCATCAGTTCGGCGCCGTCATCCAGTTGAAGGCTGAACCAGTCCCATCCGGCCAGGTTCGGCTCCAGGGGGGCGGAGCTGAATTCATGATCCATCCAGCTCAACCCGGTCACCGAAAAGGAATCCGAGCCGACCCGAAGGGTTCCCCGGGTATCGAGCCGGGTCAGGGAAAAATAACAGCTGGCGCTTTCCGGAGCCTTCCCCTTTCGGCTGTATCCGCCTTTTCCGTGGGCCACCGGCGGTTTCATCGGAATCAAATCAAAATTCAGAGCAAACCCGTCGGCATCGGCCCCGATCCGGTGGTGGTCCGGTTCCAGAACGGCGGACCAGCCTCGAAGCCGGACCCGGGCGACATCCCCCTCCACACCGGCGCCGGCCATTCCCAGGGCCCCCCGGGCCATCTGTTCGTCATGGAGATATTTTCCTCCGTCCAGGTCGCTGACGGCGGCATGGGCCAGATAGATCTGAGCGGTCCGCCATGCCGAAGCCGGTTGCGGCCATGCAGCCTCCTGTTGGGGAGGGATGATGCGGCTTCGGAAAAAGGTGAGCTGATACCCGAACCGGCGGCCGTTTTCTGCGGTGAGGTTGCCGGTGTAATACCACCACTCGGTCTTGAAATCGGGATGGGGACCGTGGTCGTCCGGAAAATCGAGGCCGCAGGGGCCGGTCACAGCCCGGTACCCTTCCGGGCCGTAAACCGCCGGCAGCCGGTCCCGCTGTGTGAGGCAGATTGCACCGGCCGCCAGAAGCCCGGCGGCGATGATCCCGATGAAAATGGCCCGGGTCCTGTTTCCCATGGGCTATCGCTCCCTCAAGAGGCTTGCCGGCGGCTCCCGAAAGGCCTGGCCGATGGCGGGAACGGCGGCGACCAGGGCGGTGAGGATGATCAGCGGGAGCGACATTGCAAGCGCCGACCAGTCCACCCGGTAGAGAAAGGTCCAGCCGAAGGAGTGGTAATTGATGACATAGACCAGCAGCCAGGAAAGGATAAACCCGCAGGCCAGGCCCGCGATCTGCCCGGCCAGAACGATCAGCAGGGCCTCCCAGGTGATCATGGCCCGGATCTGGCCCCTGGACCCGCCCACCGCCAGAAGGGTGTTGAGTTCCCGGGTCCGTTCCAGGACCAGAACCGTCAAGGTGGTGGCGATACCCAGGGCCGCCACCAGCAGGGCGATCAGCAGCAGCACGGTGGTGACGGCGAAGGTTTCGTCGAAAATCTCCAGAATGGCCCGGCGCAGGTCCCGCCCCTCGGTGATCTCCAGTTCGGCCCCGCAGCATTCCACGAATCGTCGGCGCAGGTCGGCGGTGGCCGCCGCCGCATCGGGGATTTGATCCCGAATGAAAAACCGGGCCCCGGACCACTCCGGGGATGCGGACTTCTCCAGAACATCAAAGGAACTGAAGACCACCCCGCCCTGAGTGCGGTAATCCCGAACCACCCCGAGAATCGGCAGATCGATGTCGAAAGAACCGGTCCGGACCTGATACGGATCTCCCACCGTAAGGCCGGTGTGGGCGCTGAAGACCTCCGACACCACCACCCCTTCTCCCCGGACCAGTTTTGGACGGGCGGTTTCGGGATTTCCCGCCACCCAGTTGAACCGCCCGTGCTTCAGGAATGTGGCCGCATCCATCGCCTCCAGCAGGTAGAGCACCGGCCCGCGGCGAAGCTCGATTCGGCGGTAGGGCGCCGAATCGATGCCGGGTCCGGGACGGCGGGTCAGGTCGACCGCCCGGGGCGACATCAGGTCCCGGTAATGGTTGAGGGCCGCGTTCCGGGGCCGAACAAAGAGATCCCCGCTCACCGTCTGGCGGGCCCAGAGATCCACGCTTCCCCGAAAGCTGTGAATCATAATCACCAGGGCGGCATACAGGGCCACCGCCGTGATCAGGGCCCCCACGGAAACGGCGGTGCGAAGATCGCTGTCCCGCACGTACCGGGCCGCCAGAAAGGCCGGCATGCCGCCGACCCGGCGAAGCAGGCCCGAGGTGATTCGGCCCAGCCGGGCCAGTCCCCAGGGCGCGGTCAAGGCGAACCCGACGAACAGAAGAAAGGTGGCGCCGTATCCCGGCAGCGGAAACCCGGGACGGCCGGGGATCACCGACAGGGGCCACACCAGTGCCACACAGAGCAGCCCGGTCAGGGCCAGACCGCCGGCCGACCGTTCGGGTTTGCCGCCGTAGGCGACCGCCATGGCCTCCACCGGCGGCACCCGCATGGCCTCCCGGGCCGGCTGCCAGGCCGCCGCTGTCGAAACCGCCAGGGTCACCCCGAAAGAAAGACCCACCTCCCACGGATTGAGCCGCAGCCGACCCGCCGGCGCCTGAACGAACAGGGTGGAAACGGTTTCGCTTACGCCGGTCAGCAGGTAGGGCATGAGACCGGCGCTCACCGGTACGGCAATCCCCCACCCCAGAACCCCTAACAACACCCCTTCGAAG
>JAABSQ010000607.1 GCA_011390315.1 Desulfobacteraceae bacterium | reverse complement strand
CCGTAAGCCTCCATGATGTTGTTGATTTCCGCGGGGCTGTAAGCGGTCGGGCTCTTGGAAAAGACCACGGTTCCGTCTTTGACGACGGCGAAGGTGGTCGGCACGTCACCGGCATCCTGCGGGTCCAGATCCACCGCAAGCGAAGGTGTGCCGAGGCACAGACACAATGCGGCACACAGTCCAAACATAATAATTTTTTTCATCTTTTGTTCCTCCTTAAAACAATTTAATAGTATTCTCCTCCAAAGAAATACAAAAACTTCAACTCGCTACAGCACATCACCTCCTTCCGTCGCCTCCATCACCATAGGTATTCGGTTAAACGATAGTATTCGCTCTCAAAATAAAAAGCCGAATCCCCGTTGCCGAGGCCTGATCTTTCCTGTGAAGCGGAAATTCGCGGCCCGGCCGTCCGGGTTCAGTTTCCAAAGGGCAGTTTTTTTAGAACGTCGCCCACCCGCTCCCGGGTGGATTCGGGTTTCTCCTTCTGTCTCGGTTGTTCCGTTTCCTCGGATCGGTCCGCCGGCGCTGTTTCCTTTTTTTCCGGATTGAGATTCAGGAACTCTTTGAATTCCTCCTTTTTCTGCTTGACCAGGTTGTCGATGCCCTTTTCCGGATCTTTGAGGATTTCGGCGACGGTCTCTTTCGGCGCCATTTGAATCATGGCTTTGACATCCGGCCGAAATGTCGGTGCCGAAAAGGTGCCCCCGACTACCACCGGCGCCATATACCCGGTCCGCTTTTGGGTGTCTCCCTGGCCTTTGGCGGTGGCCACGAACTTCGGGGTGACCCGCAGGTCGAGCTCTTCTTCAACCAGATCCGCCCGGCCGGACAGGGTGGCGCGGATAAACGGCGAAATCAGTGCGGCCTCGGGAATCTTCACCAGGCCGTCTGTGATCTCGAACCCCAGGGTCAACTCCGAAAAATCGGTCCGGGTTTGAGAGGCCCCCGGTTCCGAGGAGGGCGTGCTTCCGCCTTCCTTGAGCCCCAGAAGGGTAAAGGCCGTATCCACATTCCGCACCATGGCGGTCAAATTAATCCCTTTGACGGAGCCGTCTTTAAACACAAAAAGCCCTTGGCCGTCCAGGGTTTGTTTGATCCGATCCGGATCCATCCCCTCCATATTCAAGGACAGCTCGGCCTGCGTGGCGCCTTCCATCA
This sequence comes from Desulfobacteraceae bacterium, assembly GCA_011390315.1. Taxonomy (GTDB): domain Bacteria; phylum Desulfobacterota; class Desulfobacteria; order Desulfobacterales; family Desulfococcaceae; genus JAABSQ01. The sequence goes on along the minus strand of JAABSQ010000607.1, from coordinate 15,661 downwards.
GATCCTGGTTCAGGACGTCTCGAAGAAGAGGGCCCACCTGAACCCCCGCCACCTTCAGCTCCATTTCGCTCGCGGGCGCCTCCCGACGCAGGTCGGTACGACCCCTGGCGACTATATTCCCTCTATACAAATTTAAGGTCAAGGGGTCCAGTCGGAAAATGCCATTTTCTCCGGAAATTTTCAACCGCATATCCTGGATTTCGGCGCCGGCCGCCTTCAGCTTTCCGATACGGGCGTCGCCGTTCACCCGCAGTTTCCGCAGCGGTTCCAAATCGACCCCCGAGGGGTCGCCGGGCGATTCTTTTTTCGCTGATTCGGTCTCCGCCGGTGAATCGGAAGGCGGAGGAAGGTAGCGATCCAGATCGATGGCATCCAGCCGGGTATCGAATCGAATATCCGGGGCCTGTGGATTTTTTACGGAGGCGGAAAAGGTGAGGGTGGACCGGTCCAGTTCAAGGGTTCCGTCCGAAACGGACAGTGCGGACGGGTCGGCGGCGATCTTTCCCTGAAATCCGATCCGGGAGAGCGCTTCGGGATCGGCGGTATCCACGGGAAACGGGCGGTTGAGGGCCGACATCACCTTTCGGGGGGAAAACGGTTCGATTCGAATATCCAGGTCCGCCACAGGCGCGGTGGCCGGGTCCTGAATTCGGCCCTTGAGCTGAGCGGTGATCTCCCCCAGTCCGCCGACGGCGATGTCGAAGGGTATGGCGCCCTTGCCGGGGTGTTTGCCCACCGGACCGATCTTTCCTTCCATGGAAACCGGCTTTCCGTCCACCACCGCGGAAAAGGCGACGGGAACCGGGGCTTCCAGAGAGACGTTCGTGATCCGCAAATTGACCTCCGTGATCTCCTTTTCCAGGCCGCCGGCCGCATCGGCCCACAGCAGTGAACCGTCGGTGACGGAAAAATCATCGATGGCCAGGGCGTTGACCGGAAGCCCTGAGGCCGAACCGTCGGGTTCGGGGGGCGTCGGGGCCTCCTTCTTCGGGGGGGCGCCTTCGGGCGGGGGGCCGCCGATGGCCTCCCAGTTTCCCTTTCCCGCAGCATTTTTTTCCAGAAAGATTCGAGGCTGCTGAAGCACGAAGCGTTTGACCTGAATATCCTTGGACAACAGCGGTAGAAGCTTGACCCGCACATCGAAAGAGTGAACCGTCAGCAGTTTCTCACGGGTGAATTCAGGCGGATTGTCTACGGAAAGCTCGGACAGAGACACCCCGACCCAGGGAAACAGAGAGAGTTCCATATCCCCGGCGAGATGAACATCCAGCCCCAGAGCCCGGGACGCCTTTTGTTCGATCGTGGGCCTGTAGGTCTCGATGTCCACCAGGGCCGGAACCAGAAGCACCGCCAGCACCAGAAGAACCAGTAATCCTCCGAAGAGGAACAGAATCCATTTTACCCGTTTACCCATGGCGGCTCTCCGCCGGACTTCCGCCGTCCGTCCTGTTCGATTCCTTTTTCATCGGCTGCATTGAAGGGTTATGCCCGGGGCGGCGACAGCCCGCCCCGGGGAGGAAGTCTTACTGAATCCGCTTGAATTCGGCGCGCCGGTTCAGACGGCGGCCTTCATCGGTTCTGTTGGAGGCCATGGGCCGGTGGAATCCGTATCCCTCCACTGCGAGCTGGTCCGGATTGACCCCTCTGCTCACCAGATAGGAGGTCACCGCCATGGCGCGCCAATGGGAAAGCTTCATGTTGTATTCTTCGGTCCAGATGGTGCAGGTATGGCCCTGAACCGCCAGTCGGACATCCGGGTTGAGGTTCAGGACCCGGGCGATGTCGTCCAGCATCGGGCGGTATTCGGGTTTGATGTTCCACTTGTTGAGATCAAACCAGACCTTGCCGAGAATCCAGCAGCCGTCCTTGTCTACCTTGGCGCCCTTGGGTGTGCCGGGACATTTGTCGACGTCGTCGCATACCCCGTCATGGTCTTCGTCGGGACACGGTTCCAGTGCCTTGGTCGGCGGTTCAAAGGTTCGACCCCGGTGAAACACGTCATGAACGAACCGGTCCATGTTGTCGTCCGGAATCAGGTCGTTGGAGGTGACCATGTATCCGCATTTTCCTTCCCGGGCGATGTTCCGGAGCAGTTCGTACTTGTCGTGGTATTTGGGCTGGTTTTTGGGGGTGTTCGCTTGCTCAAAGGGGATATCGTCGCCCACGGCCACCGTGTAGATACAGATCCGATCGCCGTAGCGCTGTTTGATTCTTCTGGCCGCTTCCACGGGATTGGGATCCCGGGTCAAAATTTTGCCGTCGCTGATGATCACCAGGGCCAGATATTCGTCTTCGGGGGCCAGGGAAAGGTCGTCGCCGGCCTTGTCGATGGCCAACGCCAGCGGGCTTTTGCCCCCGGCCCACCGGACGATTTCGATGGCTTCCGCAAATTCCTGGCGCTCGTACCGGGTCATTCCGTACAGGAGAGAGGTCGGCGTCGTGAATGCGCCGGCTTCCCATCCGTACCGGCGAAGCCCGCCGAAGAGGGGACGTTCGGGGGTTTTTTGATTGAAGCGGCGGGTGATATCCTTGGCGACCTTGAGCTTGATCTGCTGCTGGTAGGGCAGGAATTTGGACCCGGAGGCGTCCAGAATCACCAGGAAATTGTCTACCTCTTCTTCCATGTATCGACCGAATTCGAGGGTTTCCGGGTCCACCACAAACGAATCCGGTGATTGGGACGGCGGAGGCGCAGCGGATTCCGGGTCCACGCCGGCTTCCCGGTTTTCCAGAGCCTCGGGGTCGAACTCCTGTTGCGGCGTCTGTGCCGCGCAGCTCGCCAGCATCATGCCTACGATCATCAAAAGCACAACCCTCAGACAAGTTCTAACCATCCTGTCACCTCCTGTGTCATTGTCACATCTATTAGTGAAAAGACGTTCTCAGCGCCATACGGTGCGAAGCATGAAATTTCATCTTTATTTTCGACGGTTACAGCCCTATCAACAACCTTTATAACCCCGGTATAACCCCGGATTTCTTCTATTGCCATCTTCATAGTATAAGTGTTTGAAAACTTCAACCTTTTCCTGAGAACCTGTTTGAAAAGCGCCGGATATGCACGGTTTTCGCCGGCCTTGAACGGCAGGCATGCCGATACTCGGTGCGCCTGCCGGTGTCCGAAACGGTGATCATGGCCGCGGTCCGGGCGTGAAAAATTCTAGACGGAGACTGTACAACCTCCCTGGATTATGCCATAATATACCGCATAATCGATTGGATCACATGGTATTTTCCCCCTATTTGCCGAATTCGGCGCTGATTCGGATTGGGTGGCCCGGCAAGACCCCATGGAAGACCGACCCTCAAAGGAATCTCGAAAATATGGCCCAAGAGAACGATATCGTCCTGATTTATTTCGAAGACAAACCGCTCGTCTTCGCGCGTATCGAGGAGATCCATCCGGATGTCAAACCCGACTGGTATCAGGTGAAACTGCTTCTGCTTCAGGTGCCGCTTCAGCCGGTGACCTGGATTCTCCGCACCGCCTACATCAACGGAGACGAGTTTACCATGAACGGAAAGCGGATGCGGCTGGAGCGGGTGGAAAATCCGGAAAAGGCCGAGACGAAGTCTTCAGACTCCGTAGCGGGGGATGTGCAGGCGGAGAAAACCGAGGCCGCCGGAGATGCCAAAGTGATTTCCTTGACCGATCGCAAGAAGAAATGAACCTGGATCATGCCTTTCAGATCGGCAGCGTCGGCCTTCCGAATCGGACCGTTCTGGCGCCCCTGGCCGGCATCACCAACCTGCCGCTGAGGCTTTTGGCCAAAGAGGCCGGGTGCGGTCTGGTCTGCTCGGAGATGATCAGCGCCAACGGGCTGATTCATGATTCCCACAAAACCTTGCGTCTGCTGGACAGCACGCTCACTGAAAAGCCCTTGTCGGTACAGATCTTCGGGGCCGATCCCGGGATTATGGCCGAAGCCGCCCGGCGGGTGGTGGACACCGGGGCCGATATTCTGGATATCAATTTCGGGTGTTCGGTCAAAAAGGTGGTCAAGACCGGCGCCGGCGTCGCCCTCATGCGGAGCCCCGAAAAGGCCCGGGCGTTGCTTCGGGCGGTCAGACAGGCGATTTCGATTCCCCTGACCATCAAAATTCGAAGCGGATGGGAGTCCTCCGGAGATGCGGCCCTTGGGATCGCGCGGATGGCCGAAGACTGCGGTGTCGATGCGGTGGCGGTGCATCCGCGGACCGCGACCCAGGGATTTCGAGGGTGCGCCGATTGGTCCGTCATTTCCCGGGTTAAAAAGGCGGTCTCCATACCGGTCATCGGAAACGGGGACATTCAGACCCCCGAAGATGCACTGAAGATGGAAACGGAGACCGGGTGCGACGCGGTGATGATCGGGCGGGCGGCCATCGGTTCCCCCTGGATATTTACCGGGGTTCTCGCTCTGGAGCGGGGGGAAGACCCGGTCGACGAGACGATTCCCCTGCGGTTTGCGGCGATGATCCGGTATTTTCGGGCATCGGTGGAATACTTAGGGGAGACCCATGCCTGCTACCTGATGCGAAGCCGTCTGGGCTGGTTTGTCAAAGGGCTTCCCCACAACAGCTGTTTCAGAGAATCCATCAAGCGGATTTCCAGCGAAGCCGAGGGGTTGGCGTTGATTCACGCTTATGAACAGAGGGTCACAGGTTCGGCGGACCCTGTCCGTGGCCGATCCGCCGGTGTGAAGGCCGACGCATCGGCGACGGTATAAGAGATGGGTTCAGAAAGGAGAGCATATGTCCAAAACAGCACTGGTTCCGATCGCGGACGGCGCCGAAGAGATCGAAGCGGTCACCATCATCGATGTGCTGAGGCGGGCCGGGGTCGATGTGACCGTCGCTTCCGTGGAATCGGGGTTGGAGATCACCGCCTCCCGCGGGGTTCGAATCGTCGCCGACAAGACCATTTCCGAATGCGTGGGCGGCGCCTATGACCTGATCGCACTGCCCGGCGGCATGCCGGGGGCCGAACACCTGCGCGAATCCAAAGATCTTTTGAAGATCCTCAAGCGGCAGCACCAAGAAAATCGCCTTTACGGCGCCATCTGCGCGGCCCCCGCCGTGGTGCTGCATCACCACGGATTTCTCAAAGGCCGCCGGGCCACCGCCCATCCCGGGTTTATGGATCGGCTGGATGCCGATCAGGCTAGCGAGGAGCGGGTGGTGACCGACGGATTGCTCGTGACCAGCCGGGGCCCCGGTACCGCCCTCGAATTCGCCCTTCGGCTCGTAGCCCTGCTGTATGATGATCAAAAGGCGGCGGAGGTGGCCGGGCCCATGGTGGTGAAACCGGCGCAGGATTAGAATCCCATGACGATATCCATCCATGTCGATCAGATAGAGGTTCCTTTGAAGACCGGCATCGATATTCGAAACATAACGGATCGGCTCAGCAGAATCGTATCCGAATCCAATATCACCGAGGGGCATCTGAGCGCCACGGTGGTCGGCTCCACCGGTTCCATCACCACCATCGAGTATGAACCGGGGGTGGTGTCCGACCTGAAGCGGGCCATCAATGAATTGGCGCCGCCGGACCGCGAGTATGCCCATGAAGAGGCCTGGCATGACGGAAACGGCCACAGCCATGTTCAGGCGGCCCTGTTGGGGCCCTCGATTTCCGTTCCGGTCCGCAAAGGCCGAATGCGGCTGGGCGCCTGGCAGCAGGTGGTCCTGATCAATCACGATAACCGCTCCCGGAAGCGGACGGTCGAGGTCACGGTGATCGGCGCCGGATGATCGAATATACCCGTGAAGTCGGTTGCGGAATGCGGTTGCAAGAACTTAGGACATCGTTTTTGAGAGGAGACAATCCATGCCGATGATAAAAATCTTACAGGAAGCCAAAAAGTTTGAGATTCAGCCTTACAAGCGGCCCAAGCATGTGACCGACCTGAAAGAGGAAAACGTCCCCTTTTCCGGTTCTCCCCTGCGCCACCCCTATGACGCCTCCAAAATTATTCTGGTGGTGGATCCCTACAGCAACAACACCTTCTATTATGAATTCAAAACCGAGGATATCGCTTTTGTGGAGGAACTGCCCTCGGTGGTGAGCATCGAGGGGGAAAACATCAATATGGCACGGGTCTGGATCAAAAAGCAGCGGGTGGGGGTTCGGTGCACCCCGTTCGTGGTGGCGGACATCAAGCGGGTTCAGCGGTAAGCCGCTTTAAAGCCAAACAAAAAACGCCTTCAGGGGGCTCCTCTCTGAAGGCGTTTTTTGTTATGGATTATCCCTGATCGGACCGGGGTCCGGCGCCGGTCAGGCTGCCTTGGACAGCTTCACCGCGCAGACCTTGTACTCCGGAGTTCCGGAGACCGGATCGACGGCCGCGTTGGTCAGCTTGTTGGCGGCCGCTTCCGCGTAATGGACGGGGATGAACACGGTTCCGGTCACCGCCTTTGTGGAGACCTTGACCCGGACCAGGATGCTGCCCCGGCGGGAGGCTATTTCGACCATGTCTCCGTTCTGGATGCCGTATGCCCGGGCATCCGCCGTGGAGATCTCCACAAAACTTTCCGGGGCTTTGAAGTTGAGGCCGGCCGATTTTCGGGTCATGGTGCCGGTGTGGTGCTGGTAGAGCACCTGTCCGGTAGTCAATTTCAAGGGATATTCCTCATCCGTGGGTTCCGCCGGGGGAATATAATCGATGGCGTGAAAATTGCCCGGACCGATGGGAAACCGATCCTTGTGCAGGATCGGTGTGCCCGGGTGTTGGGTATCGGGGCAGGGCCATTGTATCCCCTCGTAAGCGATGCGGTCGTAGGTGATGCCGCCGTAAGAAGGGGTCACCGCGGCGATCTCCGCCATAATGGCCTCGGAGTTTTCGTATTTCATTTCATAGCCCATGCGGGTGGCGATTTCGCAGATGATCTCCCAGTCGGTTTTGACCCCGGCGGGACCGTCCACAGCCTTTCGAATCCGCTGTATCCGGCGTTCGGTGTTGGTGAAGGTACCGTCTTTTTCCGCAAAACAGAGTGACGGCAGCACCACATCCGCCTTCCGGGCGGTTTCGGTCAGAAAGATGTCCTGGACCACGAGAAAGTCGAGGTTGGCTATCGATTTCTCGAGGTGATTCAGGTCGGGATCGGAAACCAGCGGGTTTTCTCCGATGATATACAGGGCCTTGAGTTCTCCGCTGTCGGCCTTGGGGATCATTTCGGTCATTTTGAGACCGACCTTGTCGCTCAGCCCGGTCACACCCCAGGCCTCTTCCATCTTCTTTTTGGCATCGGCGCTGGTCACCGGCTGGTACCCGGAGTAAACATCGGGCAGAATGCCCATATCGCAGGCGCCTTGAAGGTTGTTCTGCCCCCGAAGCGGGTTGACCCCGCCGCCTTCGATGCCCATGTTGCCGCAAAGCATGGCCAGGTTGGCCAGTGATTTGACATTGTCGGTGCCGGTGATGTGCTGGGTGATCCCCATGCAGTAGAGGATCGACCCGGCCTCGGCCGAGGCGAACATACGGGCCGCGCCCTCGATCCGGGCCGCCGGAATGCCGGTGAGCTTTTCCACGTACTCGGGGGTGAATTTTTCCACCGTTTTTTTGAGATCTTCGAACCCTTTCGTGCGGTTCTTCACAAATTCCTTGTCATGCAGGTTTTCTTGTATGATGACGTGCATCAGCCCGTTGATCCAGGCTACATCGGCGCCCAGATTGGGGCGAAGCCACTGATGGGCGAACCGGGTCATGTGAATCCGCCGGGGATCGACCACGATCAGCCGCGTCCCCTTGAATTTCACCGCCCGCTTCACAAAAGAGGAGATGACCGGATGGTTTTCGGTGGTGTTGGACCCGGTGATCAGGATGACATCGGCCTTTTCGATATCGCCGATGGTGTTCGTCATTGCGCCGCTTCCGAAGGCTGCGGTCAGACCGGCCTCGGTGGCGCTATGACAGAGACGGGCGCAGTGGTCGATGTTGTTGGTTTTCAATACCGCCCGGGTGTATTTGTTGGCGACGTAGTTCTCCTCGTTGCTGATGCGGGCCGATGAGAGGACCCCGATGCTGTCGCCGCCGTGGGCCTTTTGAATCCGGCCGAGGTTTTGGGCCACCCGGTCGAGAGCTTCGTCCCAGGATGCCTCCCTGAACTCTCCATTTTCCTTGATGAGCGGTTTGGTAAGTCTTTCCGGGGAATGGATGAAATCATATCCAAAACGGCCCTTGACGCAGAGAGAGCCGTAATTGGGAGCCAGGTTTTCGACACCGGTTACCTTGACCACCTTGCCGTTTCTGGTGTGCAGGTGGATCTGGCAACCGACCCCGCAGTAGGTGCAGGTGGTGCGGGTTTTTTTCGTCTCCCAGGGGCGGACGTCGTACCGCGCGTCCTTTTCCACCAGCGCGCCCACCGGACAGGCCTGAAGGCATTCTCCGCAGAAGACGCAGTCGGAATCTTTGTAAGGGCGGTCCCCGGCCGCAATGATCTTGGTGGCGGTGCCCCGAAAGCCGAAGCTGATGGCGTTGTTGACCTGGACGTCACAGCAGGCCTGTACGCACCGGCCGCATTTGATGCACCGGGAAAAGTCCCTCACGATAAAGGGATTGACGTCCTCCATGGGGTAGGGCACATCGGTGCGGGGGAACCGTTCCGCGGATACCTGGTATTTATAGGCCAGGTGCTGGAGTTCGCACTCCCCCCAGACCGGGCACATTTCATCGGTCTTGTCGTATTTATTGACTTCCAGCTGAAACTGGGTCCAGTCCTGGTCGTCGGCTACCCGAACCGCACAGTTGTGGTTTCCGGAAGAGAGCAACAGCTGAAGAATCAGCCGTCGGGCCTCGACCACCTTGGGGGATTCCGTCAGCACCTGCATGCCCTTGCCGGCCGGCGCCGCACAGGAGGCCACCAGGCTTCGGGCCCCTTTCACCTCCACAACGCACACCCTGCACTGGCCGGTGGGGGAGGCGTTTTTCAAATGACACAGCGTCGGTATGTCGATATTGTTTTTTCTCGCTACCTGAAGAATCGTTTCTCCGGGAGAGAAGGGAAACTCGTTCCCATTGATGATGATCGTGTTGTCTGCGTCCATGCGTCTCTGTCTCCTTGGTAGAATTGTATAGCCTTAATGCCATTTATTAAAGGAAGTTATAGCTTTTGTCAATCTCGCATTTGGTCCGGATAAATCTCTCCCCCAATCGCATGGCGGTATATGAAGACCCCGACGGCCGAACCCAGAAAATCGGCCAGCAGGTCCATTCGGTCGGCGCTTCGGTAGGGCACAAAATACTGGTGGATTTCATCGGAAAGCCCGAAAACGGTGGCGGAGAGGATGCTGACGATCATCAGCCATCGAGGACCCATTCGGGGCCAGGTGCGTCCATAGGCCCGACAGAAGAGGATGCCGAGCAGGCTGTAAATGGCCGCATGCACCCCTTTGTCCAAGTGGGGAATTTTGAGGCCGGTTTGGGGGGCCGGAAAGGCGGACTGTGTAAAAATAAGAGCCAGATAGACCAGCAGCGGGAGCCAATAGAAAAGAAAAATTCGGGCCATGCTCACCGTTTCGACCCCCCCATTACAAAGGCATTAATCCGCAAAAATCTCCAGGTCCGGTTTTCGGGTCTGAACATGGGCCAGCACCCGCTCCAGGAATTCGGCTCTGGGGATGCCGTACTGGACCGTACCGTCCAGGGTGCGCACCGACAGGGTGTCGGCCGCTTTTTCTTTTTCGCCGATGGTCAGAATCAGGGGAATATACTCGAGTTGGGCCTCCCGAATCTTTTTGTTCAGGCTTTCGGTCCGGTCGTCCACCCGGGTGCGAAGCCCGGCCGTGTCCAGAACGGTCCGAATCTCGTCGGCATAGGGAATCAGGTCGTCGTTGATGGGCAGCAGCACCACCTGAACCGGGGCCAGCCACAGGGGAAATTTTCCGCCGTAGTGTTCCACCAGGATCCCGAAAAAACGTTCGATGGAGCCGTAGATGACCCGGTGGATCATGACCGGCCGGTGCCGTTCGTTGTCTCGGCCCACATAAGTGAGATCGAACCGCTCCGGCAGGGACATATCGAGCTGCACCGTGCCGCACTGCCAGGTTCGGCCCAGGGCGTCCTTGATGTGGATGTCGATCTTGGGGCCGTAAAAGGCGCCGTCCCCCTCGTTGATCTTGTATTCCCGGCCGTAGGCATTCAGCGCCGATCGCAGCCCTTCGGTGGCCTGTTCCCACTGCGCGTCGGTGCCGATCGATTTTTCGGGCCGGGTGGACAGCTCCAGGTGGAACCCGAGTCCGAAGGTGGAATAGATTCGGTCCACCAGCCGAAGCACCCCTATGATTTCGGATTCGATCTGGTCCGGGGTCATGAAAATGTGGGCGTCGTCCTGGTGAAAAGCCCGCACCCGGAACAGCCCCGACAGCACCCCGCTCAATTCATGCCGATGAACCAGGCCGATCTCCGCGGCCCGCAGGGGCAGGTCCCGGTAGGAATGGGTCCGGGTGTTGTAGAGCAGCATTCCGCCCGGGCAGTTCATCGGCTTGATGGCCACATCGGTCTCGTCGATGCGGGTGGTGTACATGTTCTCCCGGTAGTTTTCCCAGTGGCCGCTCTTTTCCCACAGCTCCCGGTTGAGGATCAGCGGGGTCTTGGTTTCCACATACCCGGCGGTTCGGTGCTCTTCCCGCCAGTAGTCGAGAAGGGTGTTCCAGATGACCATGCCTCGGGGATGGAAAAAGGGCATGCCGGGGGCTTCCTCATGGAAGCTGAACAGATCCAGCCGGGCGCCCAGTTTGCGGTGGTTGCGCTTTCGGGCCTCTTCCAGGAAATGGAGGTAGGACTTGAGCTCCTTTTTGTCGAAAAAGGCGGTGCCGTAGATCCGCTGAAGCTGGGCCTTGCTCTGATCCGCCCGCCAGTAGGCGCCGGACACCTTGAGCAGCTTGAATGCCTTGATGAATCCGGTGTGGGGCACATGGGGGCCCCGGCAGAGATCGGTGAAATCCCCCTGCTCGTAGAAGGAGATGGCGCCGTCGTCCAGATTCGAGATCATCTCCTGTTTGTAAGGTTCGTTCCGGTAGAATTCCAGGGCTTCATCCTTGGAGACTTCCCGGCGCTGAATCGGCAGCTTGGCCTTGACGATCTTTTTCATCTCGGCCTCGATCTCGGGAAAATCCTCTTCGGATACCGGGGCCATGTCGATATCGTAATAAAAGCCGTCCTCCACCACCGGGCCGATGGTCAGTTTGGCGTCGGGGTAGACCCGCAGAATCGCCTGGGCCATGGCATGGGCCGCGCTGTGGCGCATAATCTCCAATGCCTCCGGGTCTTGAGTCGTGATCAGCCGAAGTCGGGTATCTTCCGTAATTTTTCGATTTAAATCCACCACATGGCCGTTGAGCTGCATGGCCACGCAGTTGCGGGCCAGCCCATCGGAAATGGATTTGGCTACATCCAGCCCGGTAGGTACATTTTCAAACTGTTTCGTGCTCCCGTCCGGGAGCGTGATATTCACCATGGTATTCACCTGATGTCGCCTGATGTTGCCTGTTGAATTGATTGGATACGAATGACAAAAATATGAATTCTTTAATAATAAAACATAAAACAGTAGAAGAAAGCCCGATTCGGGTCAAGAAAAAATTCGGGCGATATTTTCCGGCCTCTTTTTTGACAATCCCGAGTCCGAGTGGTATATCGTTTAAATAATTGAGATAGACTTCACCAGCGCGGTTTTCCGGTTGACATTTCTTTGAATGAGAAAAGCGCTTGAAAGCGGCTGTTGAAAATATTCACCGAGACCCTGAAAACGAAACAGAGCTGCCATGACCGAGCCTATCGGCAACCCGATATCGGAACCGTCCCCTGCCCGCTTCGAGATGATCGACACCTTCTCGGCCCTGACCGATTTCGTCCGCGCCCTGGCCGGTGAAGCGCGGATCGCCGTCGACCTGGAGGCCGATTCCATGTACCATTTTCGAGAAAAGGTCTGTCTGCTCCAGATGGCGAGCCGGGATCGCAATGTCATCATCGATCCGCTCAAACTGGAGGACCTTTCGCCGCTCCAGCCGATTTTTGCCGATTCGGCGGTTCAGAAGGTTTTTCACGGCGCAGACTATGATATTCGATCCCTGCACCGGGATTTTCGGATCACCGTTCACAATCTTTTCGATACCCAGATCGCCTGCCGGTTTCTGGGTTACGCGGAAACCGGACTGGAGGCGGTGCTTCACCGCCATTTCGATATTTCCCTGGATAAAAAATACCAGAAAAAGGACTGGTCCGCCCGCCCCCTGCCGCCGGAGATGCTCGCCTATGCGGCCCAGGACACCTCCTACCTGATTCCGCTGGCCGAAAAACTGATTCGGGAATTGGCCGATAAAGGGCGTCTCGACTGGGTGCTCGAAGAATGTGAACTGCTGAGCCGGGTCCGGGCGGCGTCGGATGAAGACGAGCCCCTGTTTATGAAATTCAAGGGAGCGGGCCGGCTTCGCCGCCGCAGCCTGGCGGTGCTCGAAAATATCCTTCAGCTTCGCCGGGAGATCGCCCGCAAGAAAGACCGCCCGCTGTATATGGTTTTCGGCAACCGGGCGGTCCTGGATCTGGTCAAGACCAAACCGGTGACGCCGGAGCGGCTGGAAAAGGGCGGGGGCCTCAGCAAAAAACAGATCGGAATGTACGGCCCGGCGGTGATTCAGGCAGTGAAAGAGGCACTGGATCTGCCGGAGGAAGACCTGCCGGTATATCCGAAAAAGAAAGCCCTGCCGGTCTCTCCCAAGGTGCCGGAACGGGTCCAGGTGCTCAAAGCCTGGCGGGACCGGCGGGCCGAAGAACTGAAGATCGACCCGGCTATCGTCTGCACCAAATCGCTGATGACCGCCATTGCCCGGGAAAACCCGACCGATGTCGCGGCCCTGGCGGAAATAGAGGAAATGCGGGACTGGCAGCGGAAGGCCTTCGGAGAAGAGATGATCGCATCCCTGCCCAAGCAAAAACCCCGCAAGAGCCGGTCCCGAAAACGCGGCTCCCGATAGCCGGGTACTTTTCTGAAACCGGAGCAAACGAGGGGCCATGATCACCGTTTCGGCGGCCTCGGTCATTCAGGATTGGCCGAAACGATGATGAAAGCCCATACGAGGTTTCTATGACGGAAACGCGGATTCAGTTCCAGGCCGGAGCCCATCTCCTGGAAGGGCTGTTCAGCCGAGGACGCGAAGAAAAAGGCGCGGTGATCACCCATCCGCATCCCCTCTACGGCGGGGATATGGCCAATTCGGTCGTGGAGGCGGCGGCCCGGGTGCTTCAAAACAGCGGGTTCGCCACCCTGCGCTTCAATTTTAGGGGGGTGGGGGCCAGTCAGGGCCGGTATGAGAACGGGATCGGGGAAAGGGAAGACGTGCGGGCCGCCCTGGCCTGTCTTCGAGAGCAGGGGATTTCAAAAACGGATCTTTACGGATATTCCTTCGGCGCCTGGGTCAATGCGCATCTGGACTGTCAACGCGACCGAATCGCCCGTATGGTGATGATCTCTCCGCCGGTCAATTTCATCGCCTTCGATGAAGTCGGTCCGCTCCCGTGCCTCGAGTCGGCGGTGGTGGGCGATTCGGATGAATTCGCTGAAACCGATCGGGTTCGATCTCTCCTGGACCGCTGCAACCCCAAAGCCCGAATGGACATCATTCACGATACCGACCATTTCTACAGCGGCGCTCTGAAGGACCTGGAAGCATTTCTGAAGGACGATCTGCGAAGCTCGGAATCGGGTTGAAAACCCGCATACAGGGCGCCGCTTTGGATTCGTTCAACCCCTCATCGTCGGAAACGGGTTTTTTTGCCTTCACCGGGCGGACCGGTTTTCCGCCACTTGGGTAGTCAACCAGTTCAGCCAGGGACTTAACCCTTCTTCGGTTTTGGCGGACAGCTGAAAAATCGGCATATCCGGATGGACCTGATGGATAAAGCCCTCGGCCGCCGCCATATCGAAATCGAGATACGGCAGCAGGTCGGTCTTGTTGAGAACGGCCGAATCGCACTTCCGGAACATGTGCGGGTATTTGGCCGGCTTGTCTTCCCCTTCGGTGACGCTGAGCACAACCGTGCGGGCGTTTTCACCGATATCGAACTCCGCGGGGCAGACCAGATTGCCGATGTTTTCCACGATCAGCAGATCGAGGTTTTCCAGGTCGAATGCGTCCGCCGCCTTGCCGATGACGTGGGCGGCGAGATGGCAGTCCCCGCCGAAGGCGTCGGTATTGATCTGAGTGACCGGCGCGCCCGAGCGGGCCAGCCGGTCCGCATCGTTGGTGGTGCAGATATCCCCCACAATGACCCCGCACCGGATCTTCGGCATGATGCGGACCAGGGTCTTTTCCAGCAGGGTGGTCTTTCCCGATCCGGGGGAACTCATCATATTCAGCACGAATACCCCGGCGGCCGCGAACCGTTCCCGGTTTTGCCCTGCATGGGCATCATTGGTGTCCAGAATTTTTCGTGCGACATCTACTTCCATTGAGTTGTCCCCTTCTTGTTCAAAACAACACGGAAACGACCCAGCGGATATCCCCCCTGAAGCAGGGGACCAACCATTTTTCCGCCGGGCCTTTCCGGGTCGAGGTGTGATCAGTCGGCGATTTCGATGGAGATGATGTCGAGCTCCCGGCCCGAGATCACCTCCACCGATCCGCTGTTGCATTCTTTGCATCGAAACACGGCGTCCTCGATGGTCCACTCCATCCCGCAGTCCCGACATCGGGCCACCACCGGCGCCACATCTATGTTCAACACCGCGCCTTCCAGGGGGGTGCCTTTGGTGATGACCTCGAAGCAGAACCGCAGGCTATCGGGCACAACCGAGGAGAGCTTGCCGATTTTGAGGTTCACCTGCTCCACCCGCGGGTTTTGAATGTGCTCGGGGATGGAGTCGGCGGCGATTTTCACCACCTGCATGGCGATTCCCATTTCGTGCATCGAATCGGTATCCTCTGTTCAGGAAAATACCTCGGCGCAGACATCCCCGAGGTAGGCCAGGTTTTCACAGACCTGAATGCCGTTTTCTTTCATGGCGGCGATCTTGCTCTGGCCGGTGCCGCTGCTGCCGCTGATGATGGCCCCGGCATGGCCCATGCGCCGGCCCGGAGGCGCGGTCAGCCCGGCGATGAATCCCACTACCGGCTTGGTGACGTTTGCCTTGATGTATTCGGCGGCCTCTTCTTCGGCGCTGCCGCCGATCTCCCCGATCATGACGATCCCGGTGGTGGCGTCGTCCTTCTGGAATTCGGAGAGGCAGTCGATGAAGTTGGTGCCGTTGACCGGGTCCCCCCCGATTCCGATGCAGGTGGTCTGACCCAGCCCCGTCTGAGTCAGGGCATGGACCGCTTCATAGGTGAGGGTGCCGGACCGGGAGACCACCCCGATGCGGCCGGGTTGATGAATCACCGCCGGCATGATCCCGATCTTGCACTCGCCCGGGGTGATGATGCCCGGGCAGTTGGGGCCGATCAGCCGGACCGGTTTGTCTTTAATATAGTTCTTGACCCGCATCATGTCCATGACCGGGATGCCTTCGGTGATGCAGACGATCAGGGGGACTTCCGCATCGGCCGCCTCCATGATGGCGTCGGCGGCGAAGGGCGGGGGCACGAAGATCATGCTGGCATCGGCGCCGGTGGCCTTCACGGCGCCCCGGACCGTATTGAAGACCGGGACCTCGTCCATCTTCTGGCCGCCCTTGCCCGGGGTGA
>JAABSQ010000606.1 GCA_011390315.1 Desulfobacteraceae bacterium | reverse complement strand
GATTCCGTAAATGATCTTTTCCGGTCTCGTTATTATCCATCATAGTTTGAACCTTTTGAGAATGGATGAATTTGTTTTAGAAAGTTGACCAGCCTATAAAGATTTGGTAAGGTTGCCCCAAATTCTCCAACCGCCGATTCGGTGGAGCGCCCGGTAAAGACCGAACACACGGTCTGCAAGGGTCCGGCGCGCCGCTCACCGGGGGTAGCAACGGAACAGCGAACAGCCGATAGGGTAAACATGAAAACAATGGATAGAAAACAGATCAAACCGCTGGTTCGGCCCATCCTCTGGCTGGCCGTTTTTCAGCTTTGGTCGATCTGTTTTTATCAGATGGGGAGGTGTGAATCCATGCCCGGTATGACAGAACTTCCGGAACCGCGCTTCGACAGCGAGATTTCGGTGGAAGCGGCCCTGAAACAGAGGCGGTCGGTTCGAAATTACACGGACCAAAACCTGACCATCAAACAACTGGGGCAGATTCTCTGGGCGGCTCAGGGAATGAACAGCCCCAAAGGGTATCGAACCGCACCCTCGGCCGGGGCCCTTTACCCGCTGGAGATTTATCTGGTGGCGGGAAACGTATCGGGTTTAGAGCCCGGCATCTATAAATATCTGCCCACCAAACATGCGGTCTCCCGGGTGGCCAGGGGAGACAAGCGGGCCGAGCTTTCCCGAGCCGCCCTGGGCCAGTCCCCGGTCCGCAAAGCGCCCGTGGTTCTGGTCTTTTGCGCCGTATACGGGCGGGTGACCGGCAAATATGGTCAGCGGGGGATTATGTATGTTCATATGGAAGCCGGGCACGCGGCCCAGAATGTCTATCTCCAGTCCGAGGCCCTGGGGTTGGGCGCCGTCTCCATCGGCGCCTTTCAAGACGAAGAGGTCAAGGCGGTTCTCAACAACGATATCGAAGAGCAGCCGCTGTATCTGATGCCGGTGGGAAATCCTCGTTGATATCCCCCCTCGTTGATATCATGGATGTTACCCATTTGAGATGTTACCCATCTGAAACGGAAGGAAGCAGCGTATGCCCTACCTGAGTCTGGAAACCAATAAAAAACTGACGCGCGGAGATTTCACCCTGAAGGTGAAGCTTTTGGGAAAGCCGGAAAAATATGTGATGGTGAGTTTCAAAACCGGGCTGTCCATGCGTTTCGGCGGCGCCAAGGGTCCGGTCGGATTTGTGGAACTCAGGAGCATCGGCCTGGATATGACCCGGTGCGAAGAATATTCAAAGAAGTTGTGCGATTTCATTGAGGCTGAATTTGAAATCCCGGCCGATCGGATCTATATCGATTTTCAGAATGTGGACCGAAAGGCGTTCGGGTGGAACCGGTCTACCTTTTGAGCATTCAGCCGGGGGCTGAACTCCCCGGCTGAACGGAAAACCCCCCTGAAGGGAGCTGGTGAAGTCGGTGTTCCGCATATTTCGGTCTCTCGAAAACCCTGTCGGCGTACGTAGAACCATGTAGTTCCACATTCCGATTTTTTCTTGCGGTGCATTTTTTTCCTTTAAAAACCAGTGATTTCCAGGTTTGCGGGTTTTTCCTGATTTTGAGTTGAAATACGGTTTGACAGCCCGCATTATACATTCCATAACCCCTTCCGTCATTAACCATCCCATGGTATCCTCGTCAGCATAATTGTCTGGCCGATCACCGGCCGGCGGGAAAAATTCTTATTCACCCATCTGGAGGACCGAAGGTATGAGCACGAGCAAGGTGGTGCGGTATGCGGTGATCGCCGTCATACTGCTGCTGGGAGTCTACTGGTCTTTTGCGTCCGCGCAAAAGGAGACCGAGAGCGGTTATCCCAACAAGGCGTTTCTGGCCGGGGCCGACTGGCTGAAGCGGCACAAAGATGATCCGGGGGTGGTGGTTGTGGATGTCCGCACCGACCAGTATTTTGACGGAGAGGTGATTCCGGGCGCCATTCGACTGCCCTGGTCCGAATTCCGGTACGACGACACCGCCGACAATCTGGGAGAACTTTTCGTGGGGCCGAGCCGGGCCCAGGAAATCCTCGGTCGGCACGGGATCGCCCGCACCGACACCGTGGTGTTGTACGATTCCGTGAAACGGGACGGCGGCGCCACCGCCGCCTATGTCTTCTGGGTGTTGGATGTGTTGGGCCATCCGGACAAGAAGGTGGTGGATCGCGGCATCGACAGCTGGATCGATGCGGGCGGGGACCTGGCCCGTGATTCGAAACAGCTCGATCCCATTTTTTATCAGGCCCCCTCCGAGGAGATCGACTCCCGCAAGCTGATCACCGGGGACTTCATCTATAAAAATCTGGGAGATCCCTACTACCGGATTATCGACGTCCGGTCCTCGGCGGAATATCTCGGGGAAAAGGGAACCAAGGATCTTCACGGCAATCCGCTGAAGCTGGGCCATGTTCCCACCGCCATCAACATCGAGTACAAGCAGAACTGGGTCGATGAAGAATCCAAGGCCATGAAATCCTACCCCGAACTTCAGGAACTCTATCGGGGGATCGATCCGAACAAGGGGGTGGTGGTCTACTGCAACTCCGGCCGGCGCAGCTCCTTTTCTTATTTCGTGCTGCGGCTGATGGGGTTCGATGACGTTATCACCTATGAACCTTCCTGGAAAGAATGGGGCAACCCCGCCAATTTCTACCCGGTGGAGACCACTGAAAACCAATTGACCGGCGGGGACCTGCCGGGGGCCGGAGGAAAGATGTCCCGATCCGGGGCCGTCCAAAGTTCCGGCGCCAAGTCGGCACAGACATCATCCGGCGCGCCCAAGGGCGGCTATGTATCCTGCGGAGGTTGAGACATGAAAACCGATTCCCGACAATCGCCTTCGACCTACTGGCGATGGTTTCCCGCCTCGTTCGCCCTGGCGGGGATTATCCTTTTCATCTTCGCCACCTTCGGCCCGCCGGCCTCTTCCAGCGGATTCGCCAGCGCCTTGAAGGGATTTTTTCAATCCGCCGCTCCCGAGTATGTGAACGACAAAGCTCATTACCGGATGCTGCCGGGGCCGGGCTCCTGGCTCTTCGCATTTGTCTTGGGCATGGCTCTGGGCGGGTTCATCGGGGGCCGGACCTTGAAAATTCCGGTCCGGGACATTCCGGAAATCTGGGAGCAAAAATTCGGAAACAGCCGGATTAAACGGTACGCCGCCACTTTCACCGGCGGATTTCTGATTCTCTTCGGGGCCCGACTGGCCGGCGGATGCACCCTGGGGCTGTTCATCTCCGGGTCGTCCCAGCTGGCGATCAGCGGGCTTTACTTCGGGGTTGTCATCTTCGCCGTAGCCATGATCACCGCCCGGATGGTCTACGGCAAGGCAGGAAAGGAGACGCAATCATGATCGCAAAAATCTGGCTGGGGCTGTTTTCCGGCATCGCATTCGGATTCGTAATCCAGCGGGTGGGGGCCACCAATGCCAATGTGATGGCCCGGGCTCATCTGATGATCGATTCTGATATCCCCAAATTCATGCTTACCGCCGTGGCCCTGTCCGCGATCGGTTTGTTCGGACTTCAGGCCGCGGATGTGGGCCGCACCCTGATACTGCCCACCAGCATCGTGGCTACCGGACTGGCCGCGGTCATCTTCGGAATCGGCTGGGGATTGGCCGGGTACTGCCCCGGCACCGCCTGGGCCGCGGTGGGAGAAGGGCGCATGGACGCCATTTTCGCCCTTCTGGGCGGGCTGGCGGGTACCGCCGTGTTTGCCCAGTTCCATGAGCAGCTGGTGCCGCTCCTGTATGATCCCACCAATGTGGGTCAGATCAGCCTGGCCGACTGGCTGGGCGGCAAGGCGGTGGCCGTGGCGGTGATCGCGATCGGTTTCGGTCTTTGCGTCTGGGGGATCGGGAAAATATGGGAGAATTGACCCTGCGCATCGGTAGGTTCATGACCACCGGCGTTCTGATGTGTGCCGCCGCAGGTCTTTTATTCGGGTGTGGATCAGACCATCTGACTAGCGGCCAGGGCGAGGTCGAACTGGCGGTTCCCCGGGGCTATGTGGATACCCTGGAAGTCAACCGGGGCGGGCAAATTCTGGGATTCGGCCCTTTTGTGGGATATTATTTTCTGCCCCCCGACCCCGGGGATCTTACCCGTCTGCGGTTTGTTTGCTTCAACGAGCGGGGCTTTTATTCATCGGACGCGCCGGTGAACGCTCAACTCTATGAGGGCGAGGCGGTGTTCAGCACCTTAGCCGATGTCGATTTTTCCATTCCCGGGGGGGATCGAATCAATCCGGTTTTTTTTGATGACGCCCCGGAAAAGTGGATTGAGAATCGGCCCGAACCCCGGGCGGAATTCCTCCATTTTCATTCCTGCTACAACGGCGCGGGGCCGGTCCTTGCCGGCTACTGGATTCGGCATCATGCGGTTCGGGCCTTTACCTATGATATGGGCGG
Organism: Desulfobacteraceae bacterium; assembly: GCA_011390315.1. Lineage (GTDB taxonomy): Bacteria > Desulfobacterota > Desulfobacteria > Desulfobacterales > Desulfococcaceae > JAABSQ01. The sequence goes on along the minus strand of JAABSQ010000606.1, from coordinate 3,437 downwards.
TCGGGTGACCCGGGACAGCCCGCTTTATCATGAGGTGACAAAAGGACCCGACACCCGATTCGCTCGAATCCTGGAATTCGACCGGGGTCCCCGCAGCGATGCCGACGGTTGAATCGGAGGCGGCCGTCCTTATACTTATACTTTGAATATCGAAACCTTGAACGAAAGGAGTAGATCGGATGGCATCAAGAGAAGAATGTGAAGGCAAATACGGAGAGGATTTGAAGGCTTGTATTGCCCGGATCGAAGAATTGGAAGCCAAATCCGGGGATCTGTCCGAATCCGAACGGTCTGAATTGACGGCGAAACTGGATGAATTGAGCCGGAAACGGGCGGATGTCTGGGACAAATACGAGAAGATGAAACGATCCAAAGAGGATGAATGGCAGGGCCATGAAGGCGGGGTGAAGAACGCCCTGCTCTCGTTGCAGGATGCATTGGATAAATCCTATTCCCGATGGCATAAGTATCCCACCACCTGATTACACTCGCATCGTCCGTCGGGTTTTCGGCGGGCGATGTTCTTTTTCATATCCCCCTCCTGGCGTAGGAGTGGTCATGCGGGTTTTTCCGACTGCTGTTTTTCAACCGCCCCCGCAATCCTTTTTCTATCAGCCCGGTTCCACCTGCTCCTGTTCTTTGAGATGCCGGACCAGACCGTCGGCGCATTGTCGAATACGATCGAGGACCTTGCGGTAGTGGCGAACCGATTTTCCGTAAGGATCGGGAATTTCCATGCCCGGTTTTTGGGGATGGAAATCGCCCAGAAGGTGAAGCTTGGCCCCGTCCGTCCTGAACCAGTCCCGAATGATGTCGAGGTGGCTCTCCTCCATGGCCAGGATCAGGTCGGCCTCATCCACCATGTCGCCGTTGATGGCACAGGACCTCAGGGCGGCGATATCCAGTCCGGTTTCTTTGCAGGCCTGAACCGCTTGCGGGGTGGGCGGTTCGGTATCCCATCCGAAGGTGCCGGCGGATTCGATGCGGATCCGATCCAGCCCGTGCGAAGGGAATGTATTCTTGAGCATACCTTCGGCCATGGGGCTGCGACAGATGTTTCCGGTGCAGACCACCAGAATCGAGCGTATGGGGTTTGAGACCACGACCTTTTCCTTTCCGTAGAAAACGATAATTTTCTTATCCGAACCGCTCCCGCACCAGGGCCTCGACCTCGTGTTTTCGATGGCAGGCGGACAGATGGTGTTCCGAGTCGGCCGGCTCCAATTGAGGTTCTTCGATTCGGCATATCTCGATAACAAAAGGACACCGGGTGTGAAACCGGCATCCGTCCGGCGGATGAAGCGGGGAGGGGACCTCTCCGGAGAGCACGATCCGTCGGGTTTTATGTTCGGTGTCCGGGGCCGGAATCCCCGAGAGAAGGGCATGGGTATAGGGATGCCGCGGATGGCTGAAGATGGTCTTGGTATCGGCGATCTCGGCCAGTTTGCCCAGGTACATCACCGCCATCCGCTGGCTGATGTACCGGACCACCAGAAGATGGTGGGTGACGAAAAGATAGGTCAACCCCAGCCGGTCCTGAAGGGATTTGAGCAGGTTCAGCATCTGAGCCTGAACCGATACGTCCAGGGCCGAGGTGGGCTCGTCCAGCACGATGAACTCCGGATTGGTGGCGATGGCCCGGGCCACGGCGATGCGCTGGCGCTGGCCCCCGGAAAACTCGTGGGGGTAGCGGAGCAGGTGGTCCCGGGTCAGACCGACCACACTGAGCAGTTCGATCACCCGATCGTCGATATCCCGCCGAGAGGCCCCGCCCATGGCGCGCAGGGGCTCGGCCAGGATATGCTTGACCAGCATGCGTGGGTTGAGGGAGGTGGCGGGGTCCTGAAAGACCATCTGAAGCCGGTGGCGGATGCCGGCGGATTTCAACTCCCTTGGTTTGGCGGCGGCGATATCCACCGGCGCCGGGAAAGGGGCGCCGCCGTCGCCGGATTCGAGGGGAAAATAGTGCATCCGGCCCCCGGTGGGGTCATGCAGCCGAACCAGGGTCTTTCCGGCGGTGGTCTTGCCGCACCCCGACTCCCCGACCAGCCCCAGGCACTCCCCCCGGTGAATATCAAAATCGATCCCGTCCACCGCCCGAACATGGGCCACCGGCCGCCGAAGCACCCCGCCGAGGATGGGGTAGTGCTTGGTCAGGTTTCGGATTTCGAGGAGCTTGGCCATGAAAGCGGAAGCAGTAGCCTCATGCTTGAAGCCTGTTGGAATCGATGGCCCGCTGAATGGCGATGCCGCCCTGTTCGGCCACCCCCATGGCGAAATTGATGTCGGCCTCGGTGAAATAGCGGACCTCGGCGGAGAGCAGCCTCAGGATGCCGATGATCTCCTCCCGGAGGAATATGGGCACCGCCAGAATGCCGTGAATGCCTTCGGATTCGGCTTCCTTGTGATAGATGGTATGGACGTCCCGGGTGGCGTCCGGAATGACCACCGGGTCCCCCTGGCGGACATAGTAGGTGGACAACTCTTCATCCAGAGGGCCGCGGGCGAGGTATTCCCGGCTGAGCCCGTGGGCCGCTTTCAGGGTCAGGGTGCCCTTGTGTTCCTCGATCAGCCGGATGGTGGCCGCCTTCAGGTTCATCACCTTCGGCAGGCGGGTGACGATCAAATCCAGGATCTTGTCGAGCTCATAGGTGGCGTTGATGGTCTTGCCGATTTCGTGGATGGCCTTGAAATAGTTGAGCTGAATCTGCTGGTTTTTGAAAATCCGGGCGTTCTCGATAGCGATGCCGCACTGGTCGGCCAGGGCGGTGACGAAGTCGATTTCATCGGGGGTGAAAGACCGCGGTTTTTTGGTCAGCAGCCTCAAAATCCCGTTGATCTCTCCGCGGATGGGGATGGGCGCCACCAGAATGGACTGAATGCCTTCTTTCCGGGTCGCCTCCGGAAAGTTGATCCGATCATCCTCGGGGGCGTTCTCGATAACGATCGGTTCGCCTTTCAAGGCTTTGAAAATGGGTTCTTCGGTGTCGATGGTGCCGCGGTTCAGGTATTCCTCGCTCAGGCCGTGGGCGGCCCGCAGAATCAGGTTTTTGCCGGATGCATCCAGCAGCCGAATGGTGGCCGCATCCACACCGGTCAGCTCAGGGATTTTTCGGGTGATGAGGCCGAATACTTCGTCCGGCTCCAGACTGGATGTGATCGTTTTGGTGATGTCGATAAACAGGTTCAGAAAAGCGGTGCTGCTTTGGGTGGTCATTTTTTTTCTCCTCAATATTTCAAAAGTGGCTATCGAGCATGCTGCGGCAACATTCATGGATGAATTGAATCCCAACATGGGGATGTGAACTGTTTCATCGGATACATTCAGAAGTTCCTGGCAAACCCCCGTGTTTTCGGATCCGATGATTAGGCAAATACTGTCATTCGGTTCGATGTCCAAGTTTCTAATATCTATGCTTACATTTGTTCGCTCCAGG
>JAABSQ010000605.1 GCA_011390315.1 Desulfobacteraceae bacterium | reverse complement strand
GCGGTACCCGGCTGCTTTGAGATGTTCAACAACTTGAAGTGGGTTTTTTTCATAAGAAAAGGGTACATACTTTTCTGTGGATCGTGCGGTTTTCTTGATTTTGCTGTTAGGAGGGATGATCGAATTCCCGGTTAAATAAATCTTTTCAACCCCCAGGGCGTCCGCTATTCTAAAGAGGCTTCCGACATTCATAGGGATGTCCATGTCATGAGCTAAAAAACAAAGAGGAAATTTCTTATATGAATTTTCATGATGAGTATGGTCCAGTTGTATGTTTTTCATTTCTTCAATTACCACTCCTTCTTCCATATTATCAGGCCGCTGATTATTCAATCCCAAAAATAATCGGATTGCAATAACCATTATAGACCCGGCCCGGACCATTCAGGACCAGCAGAGCGCGGCCGTGAGCGGATCGCTGGTGAGGATCATCTTTCATACCTCGAGTATCCGAAACTCGTCCGGATAGCCTTCTTCGATGAACCATCCCATGGGGCCGATGATATTCACCCGGTAGGGATCGATGGCCAGCGGGCATCTGGGGGTGAACGGCCCTTGCCGGTAATGCGAGAGGCAGTTCTTTTTTGCAAAAAGGTAAGGGCGGCCTGGAGAAGGGCCGCCCTTGGGAGAAAGGAGAGTGCCATGAAAAGAGGAGGCTATGAAGTAAATAGCTGGTTATAGAATTAGCAAAAAGAATGCCTAAAAAAATAAAAATATATTTATCATTTGTTATCAATTACTTAGAAGGGATAACCCTTACGAGTCCGAAAATATCACGACTCCGCGAGTGACAATAAATGTAAAGTTTTTTACAAATTTTGGTATTTCCGAAGGGGAGAGCCATTATTCCTTCGGAAGAATTGTAACGGCCACAGAATCCGCCAGGATCTGTTTGAATTTCCGGGCATCCGAATCATCCCCCACGATGGCGCCGTAGTGCATGGGAACGGCCAGTTCGGGGTTGATGGCCCGGGCCGCTTCGGCCGCCTCTTCGGCATTCATGACATAGGTGCCGGACACCGGAAGCAGAGCGATATCCACATCCATCTCCTCCATTTCGGGGATAAAATCGGTATCCCCGGCATGATAGATGCGAACCCCGTCCACCGTGACGATAAAACCGAGCCACCCGTTGGCCTTGGGATGGAATTCTTTGTCGGTATTGTAAGCCGGAACCGCTTCGATGGTGATCCCGTCGATGGTGAGCGAATCGCCCGGTTTGATCTGCCGGATATCGCCTTCCAGTTTTCGGGCCGAGTTGGATTCGGTGACGATGACCGTATCCGCCTTCTGCACCTTTTTTACATCCGGGGGTACGCAGTGGTCGAAATGGTCGTGGGTGATCAGGACCAGATCGGCTTTGGGACCGTCTTCGATTTCATAGGGGTCGAAGTAGATGACCTTGCTCCCGTCGATGCGAAAGGTGTCGTGACCGAGCCAGTGGATCTTTTCCCCCATTTCCTGTACATCCATAGTCTACCTCCTCTGTTATCGGTTCAATGCCTTCCCTTTTTTTTATTCCGTCACCCCGGCCAGACGCATGGCGCCGGCCACCATTTCTTTGGCTTCTTCCTGGATCTGCTTCAGATGGTCTTTTCCTTTGAAACTTTCCGTATAGATCTTATATATTTCTTCGGTGCCCGAGGGCCGGGCCGCGAACCAGCCGTTTTCGGTCACCACCTTGAGGCCGCCGATGGGGGCGTTGTTGCCGGGGGCCCGGGTCAGTTTCCGCTGAATCGGTTCGCCGGCCAGCGTATCGGCTTCGACCTGATCGGGGGAGAGATTTTTCAGGACCTCCTTCTGGGGCCGGGTGGCCGGGGCGTCCAGGCGCTCATAAACCGGGCTTCCGAATTTTTCCGAAAGATCCCGGTAGTGCTCGCCCGGGTCCCGTTCGGTCTTGGCGGTGATTTCCGCCGCCAGCAGGTTCATGATAATGCCGTCCTTATCGGTGGTCCAGACCGTGCCGTCCGTGCGAAGAAAAGAGGCCCCGGCGCTCTCTTCGCCGCCGAATCCGTAGGCGCCTTCCATGAGGCCGTCCACAAACCACTTGAACCCCACCGGCACTTCGGAAAGGGGGCGGTTCAAATGCGTTGCGATGCGGTCGATCATGCTGCTGCTAACCAGGGTTTTGCCCACCGCCGCTTCCGGTTTCCACCGGGGTCGGTTTTGAAACAGATAATGGATGGCCACGGCCAGGTAATGGTTGGGATTCATCAGCCCGACACTGCGGGTGACGATGCCGTGCCGGTCCACATCCGGGTCATTGCCGAAGGCGATGTCGTAGCGGTCTTTCATGTTGATGAGCTGGGCCATGGCATAAGGCGAGGAGCAGTCCATCCGTATTTTTCCGTCTTTGTCCACCGACATGAAGCCGAAGGCGGCATCGACCCGTTTGTTGAACACTTCCAGGTTGAGGCGGTACTTGTCCGCAATCGGTTCCCAGAAATTGACCGCGGCCCCGCCCATGGGATCGACCCCGATCCGAAGCCCCGAAGCCCCGATGGCATCCATGTCCAGCACATTTTTGAGATCATCGACATAAGGTGCGATGAAATCGTATTCGCGGACGGTATCGGCGGACAGCGCCTTTTCATACGAAATGCGTTTGACAGCGGCGTTATCGCCTTTCAGGATCAGGTTCGCCCGGTCCTGAACCCATTGGGTGACTTCGGTATCGGCCGGCCCGCCGTGGGGGGGGTTGTATTTGAATCCGCCGTCGCTCGGCGGGTTGTGGGAAGGGGTGATGACGATGCCGTCCGCCAGACCGCCGGTTTTGCCCCGATTGAAGGTGAGAATGGCGTGGGAAATGACCGGGGTGGGGGTATACTCCATGTCTTTATGGATCAGCACCCTGACCCCGTTGGCGGCCAGAACCTCCAGAGTGGTGATATGGCTCGGTTCCGAAAGTCCGTGGGTATCCATCCCGAGAAACAGAGGCCCGTCGATCCCCTTGCTTCGGCGGTATTCGCAGATCGCCTGGGCCGTGGCCAGGATGTGATCTTCGTTGAAGCTGTTGTTCAGAGAAGACCCCCGGTGGCCCGAGGTGCCGAAACTCACCTGCTGAGGCGGTGCGGAAGGGTCGGGATGTCGGGTGTAATATCCGCTGATCAGACGGGGGATATTTACCAGGATGTCTTCGGGCGCCGGTTTGCCGGCCAGTTTATGTACTGCCATGCGGCCTGCCTCCTTTCAGGGTAAGGGATGGATCGCATCGTGCGACACCCGTGTATACTATGCCTTTTGGGGAAAAAAGTCCAGACTGGGTAAAAAGATGTTTTTGCTTTAGAATGTTGATTATCCCGCACGACGAATTATTATAGGGTTTACTCGATTTTGAGACCTTCCGATATGCTGTGTAGGACCGACCGGAACAGAAAGGATTTCCATGAATCTCGTCTATATTTCACCCCATTTTCCTCCCAATTACTTTCTTTTCTGTGCCCACCTCCAGCGACTGGGGGTGAATGTTCTGGGTATCGCCGATGAAGCTTATGAGAAACTTCGGCCGGAGCTGAGGGAAGCCCTGACCGAATATTATCGGGTGGATGCACTGAGCGATTATGATCAGATGCTGAGGGCCTGCGGGTTTTTCATTCACAACTACGGTAAGCTCCACCGGGTGGAATCCCACAACGACTACTGGCAGGAATCCGAGGCCCGGCTTCGCACCGATTTTAATATTCCCGGACCCAAAATTCATCAGATCGGCAGTATCACCCGCAAATCCGAAATGAAAAACGGGTTCCGCAAAGCGAACGTGAAGGTGCCCCGGGGAAAGGTGATCAAATCCGCCGAAAAAGTCAGAGAACTGACCCAAGAGTGGGGATACCCACTGGTTCTGAAACCGAATCGCGGGGTCGGGGCGGCCAACACCTTTTTGATCCGTAACGATGAAGAACGGGAAGCGTTTCTGACCGAAAAGCCCGAGGTGCGGTTTATCCTGGAAGAATTCGTTCAGGGGGATCTGGTCAGTTTCGACGGACTCACCGACCAGGACGGTCGGATCGTCTTTCATACCGCCCATGTCTTCAGCCAGGGGATTATGGAGACGGTGAACGAAGACCGGGATCTCTTCTATTATTCTCTGCGGGAGATCCCCGAGGACCTGGAAGCGGCCGGGCGACGAACCGTGCAGGCCTTTCGAATTCGTGAAAAATTTTTCCACATCGAATTTTTCCGCACCCGGGAAGGAGAACTGGTGGGGCTGGAAGTCAATGTCCGTCCGCCGGGCGGTCTGACCATGGATATGTTCAATTTCGCCAACAACATCGACCTGTATCAGGAGTGGGCCAATATCGTGGTTCACAACCGGTTTTCAGCCGCCTATTCCCGGCCCTACCACTGCGGCTATATCGGCCGCAAGCTGAATAAGAGCTACGCCTATTCCCATAGAGACATTATGCAGAATTTCGGACGGCTGATCGTTCATTCCGGCCCCATCGACTCGATTTTCAGTGCGGCCATCGGCAATTACGCCTATATCGCCAACTCGCAGGACCCGGAGGAACTCCGGACCGTGGCCGGCTTCATTCAGGAGACTTCCTGATCGATCAAGGCCGCCGACTGAACAGAACCCTTCGCATGATCCACAGCCATTTCCAACCAGGATCGACCGGGACACGGATATGAAAATCGAATACCACAAATGGCACAGCAGCCAACTGAATCAGGATATGGAGCTCAAGGTGTACGGTCATCAGGGCAAGCCGGTGATCGTTTTTCCCTCTTCGGGGGGACGGTTTTTCGATTATGAAGACAACGGAATGGTGGCGGCCTGCGCTCCCTTTATCGAGGCGGGCAAGTTCATCCTGTTCGCCGTGGACAGCGTGGATCACCAGTCCTGGCTCAATCAGGATATTTACCCCCGGGAGCGGGCCCTGCGCCATGAGGCCTATGAGCGGTACATCCTCCATGAGGTGGGCCCTTTCATTTTTCACCATATCCATCGCTTCGACAAGATCATGACCACCGGCTGCAGCATGGGGGCCTATCATGCGGCCAATTTTCTATTCAGACATCCCGGAACCTTCGATGCGGTCATCGCGCTGAGCGGCCTCTACGGCCCCGATTATCTATTCGACGGATACCGGGACGACCGAATCTACTACCATTTTCCATTGTTGTATCTGCCCGGTCTTCACAGCCACGATCATTTGGAGGCCCTGCGAAGATGCCGGATCATTCTCTGCGTGGGGCAGGGACCCTGGGAAACCTGTGACCAGTACGACTGTATCGGAGAGACCCGAGCACTCAAACAGATCCTTCAGTCCAAAGAGATCCCCTGCTGGGCCGATTTCTGGGGCCACGACGTGGAACACGACTGGTCCTGGTGGCGGGTGCAGATGCCCTATTTTCTGGGGCGCCTGGACCGCTGATTTTGACCGATCCGCTATTTCAGGGGGCCCACCGCCTTCTCCACCGCCTCAACGAGTCGGCCTTCCCGAATCAATCCTCTCACCGCTTCGATATCGGTTGACAGGATACGGTCCTGATCCAGGTGGGATACCGAATCTCGAATCGTCCGATAGGCGGCCAGGCTGCCTTCGCCCGGTTTGAGATTGGTGAAAAGATCCATCGCCTGGGCCGCGCACAGCAGTTCGATGGCGACCACGTTTTCGGTGTTCTCCACCACCTTGCGCGCCTTTCTTGCCGAAATGGTTCCCATGGAGACATGGTCTTCCTTATTGGCCGAGGTAGGGATGGAGTCCACCGAGGCGGGATGGCACAGGGTTTTGTTTTCGGAGACCAGGGCCGCGGCGGTGTACTGGGCGATCATGAATCCGGAGTTGAGTCCGCCGTCGCTTACCAGAAAGGCCGGCAGCCCGCTCAGCATGGGGTTGACCAGCCGCTCCACCCGCCGTTCCGCGATGTTGGCCAGTTCGGCCAACGCCATGCAGAGAAAATCGAGGGCCAGGGCCACCGGCTGGCCGTGAAAATTGCCGCCCAGCAGAAACTCTTCGGATTCGGCGAATATCAGCGGATTGTTGGTGGAGGAATTCATCTCGGTTTCCAGCACCCCGGCCGTGTAATCGACCGCATCCCGGCTTGCCCCGTGGACCTGGGGCGAGCAGCGCAGGGTGTAGGCGTCCTGAATCCGGCGGCAGTCCTTGTGGGAGGTGATGATCTCGCTGTTTTGCACCAGTCGCAGCATATTGTCGGCCGCCGCCCCCTGACCCGGGTGGGGCCGGACCTGATGGATGCGGGGGTCGAATTCGGTTCGGCTGCCCATCAGGACCTCCAGGCTCATGGCCGCGGCGATGTCGGTGATCTTGGAGAGCCCCAGGGCATCATGGGCCGCCAGTCCGCCCACGGCGGTCATCACCTGGGTGCCGTTGATCAGGGCGAGCCCTTCGGCCGCCTCCAGTTCCACCGGGGCGATGCCGGCGTGCTTCAAGGCTTCCTTTCCCGGGATTCGGTCGCCGTTATAGAAGGCCTCGCCCATTCCCAGAAGCACCAGGGAAAGGTGGGCCAGAGGCGCCAGGTCCCCGCTGGCGCCCACCGATCCCTGTTCCGGAATCACCGGGCATACATCTTTGTTGAGCAGTTCCGCCAACCGGTTCACCGTCTCCAGGCGAATCCCTGAATTTCCCCGGGCCAGATCCTGAATCCGCAACGCCAGCACGCCCCGGACGATCTCCGGTTCCAGAGCCCTTCCCACCCCGGCCGAATGGCTCATGATAATGTTTTGCTGAAGCCTGCGGGTATCCTTGCGGGAGATGGTTACATCGCTCAGGGCCCCGAATCCGGTGGTGACCCCGTAGACCGGCCGCTCCTCGGCCACCCATTTTTCGATAAGGTTTCGGCTGGCTTTGATTCGATTTTCAGACCCTTTCGAGAGCCTCACCCCGGCGCCTCTTCTGGCGATATTCGCCAGTTTCGACAGGGTCATGCCGTCTTTTCCGATAATAATGTCTTCCATAAAGTGTCCGTCGATTGGTGTTGAAGGTGTGGATGATTTCAAAAGATGCTGAACAGATCCATCCCGATACAGTAAGAATATTGCCTTCTGATATCAAGATAATTTTCTTCGTCCGACGGTCACTTCTCAGGGTAACCCGGCTTTGCAAGCGGAGGGATCGGTCGAAAACGGCGGCGATTCTCAAATTTACTATGGATTTCCTTTTTCAAGTATGTAAAACATATCGGCCATGACACAAGACACGGAACCCATACTTCGGATGGAACATATCATCAAATTCTGCGGGGAACAGACCATCCTGAACTCGGCCCTGGACCCGAACTCATCGGGGAGATTCAGGCGGTGATTCGGGATTTCTGCGCCAAGATCGCGGAAACCGGCGGGGAATAGGATATTCCATGCGCCTGGAATGCCGCGGGTTGACCTTCAAATATCCCCGATCCGAAACCTATGTGTTCAAGGACCTTTCCATTCGGTTGACGGAACCGGGTTTTCACGCTCTGTTCGGGCCTTCCGGGGTGGGAAAGACCTCCTTTGCCCGCATCATCACCGGAGATTTGCAGCCCGAGGCGGGAGAGGTGATCACCCAAGGGATCGACCGGCCGGCCTATACCTATAACCTGGAACGGCTGCCGGGCTGGTCGGCGGTGGGTCGACATCTGGACAAGATCACCCCGGAATCCGAGGCCCACCGGAAACCGGCCTTGATCGAGTTTTTCGGGATTCAAAAATGTCTGGATCAGCGGTTTTCCCAGCTCTCCCTGGGCCAGAAAAACCGCATCAACCTGATCCGGTACCTGCTTCAGGATTTTCAACTCATGATCCTGGATGAAAGCCTGGCCAACGTGGATGAGATCACCCGGGAGCGGATTCTGCTCAACGTAAAGCAGATGTTTCCGAATACGCTGTTTCTCTATATTTCGCACAACGTGGTGGAGGTGTCGAAGTTCTGCAAAAAAATTCTGGTCTTTCGAGGTCCGCGCAAAGATCCCCGGATCGCCGTGGTAGAAGGCCAGGATCTTCAAAAAGACAGGGAAACCGATTCGGAAAAGCTGGATCGCACCATGCTGGAGATCATGAATGCTTCTTAGGCGGATCTACCAGTTTCTCATCATCTACCTGTTGGGACTGTCTTTTCTTCTGGCGATCAAATATGTTCTGGGGCTCTCCGATTACGTCATCCCGGGCATCGTGGACATGTGGCGGGTGTTCGCCGGGGAATTCGGCCGGTACTTTCTGGATGCCCTCGACACCCTCTCCGTGGCGGTGGTGGGACAGGTGATCTCGATTCTGATGGCCCTGACCATCGGCATCGTCGGCCGTCAGGCCACCTGGTTCGGCTCCTTCGTCAAGGTGGCGGCCTACAACGTCCAGGCCTATCCCATCGTGGCCATTGCGCCCATCATCTTTATCCTTCTGGGAGACGGGTTCATCTCCCGGCTTCTGATCGCCGCCATGATCTGCTATTTTCCGCTGCTGCTATCCATCATCGGAATCATGTCCGAACCCATCGAGGATATCGAACATTTTTATCGCGTGACCGGGCGAATGCGGTGGCAGCTGGAGGTGAAGATTCGAGCCTTTGAAAACATGAACAAGCTGACTACCGTCATCGCCGGCAGCGCCACCCTGGCCATGGCCGGGACGATCGTGGCCGAGTTCATTGCGGCAAATGCCGGGATCGGGTATAGTATCCGCATCGCCCTCTACCAGAGCGATCTGGCCAAGGTATTGGCGGCCCTGTTTCTGATCGGAATCACCCTGTCGGTGTATCAGGGGCTGCTGGAATGGACCGGGGCCCGGGTGAGGGAACGGTGGGCAAAGGGATCATAGAAGGCCCGAAAGCATTTACCCATTTCAAGGAGGTGTCAGGTGACCGGAAAACGGTTTGCAGGCGTATTCATTGCGTACGTCCTTTTTATATGTTTCGGGGTTCCCGACCATGCCCGGGGGGCCCGGGAAATCAATTACCGGCTCAAATGGCTGTTCAACGTCAGCACGGTGGGGGACCTCTATGCGGATGTCCACGGGCTTTTCGAAAAAAACGGCCTGGATGTGACGATCAAACCCGGCGGACCGGAGCGGGACGCCATTCGAGAGTTGGAGCTGGGATATGCCCAGTTCGGAGTGGCCTCGGCGGACCAGGTGATTCGGGCGCTCTCCAAGGGGGCCTCGGTGGTGGTGTTGGCCCAGTTGTTTCAAGTCAACCCGCTCCAATGG
>JAABSQ010000604.1 GCA_011390315.1 Desulfobacteraceae bacterium | reverse complement strand
GCCGAATTGAAACTGAGATGGAAGGAGGGCCTGAAATGATGGGCCAGACCAAGGTGATGGCCGGCGAGGCGAAGCGGATCGACAGTTTGGATTACCAAATGAAGTGAATGGACCTGCTGTCTGAACCCGGATTCGTCTGATGAATCTGATGGCCCTGATCCGGTCAAAACCCGTCATCCACCGGACGTTCCAGGGTTCAGGCAGACCCTTTTTATTCGGTAAGAGATCATCATAGTCCATCAGGATAATCAGACGAATCAGAGTTCAAGACAGGAGGGATGCAGGGTGTCGATCTCGTCGTTCGGGGATTTGAAGATCCACCCAGCACCCTTTCTCCGGCCCGTTTTGAACCGACATAGATATTGCTATCGTCGGCGTAACAGTCCCTTGTGGCGTTTTACGTTAAGGGCCTTCCATTGGAGAAGCGGCTGGTTTTGAATACGTTCTTGAAGCGCTTTGTCAGGCGTGAGGACCGAGGAGGCATCGATCTTCCCCTTTTCCAACAGCAAATCCAAAAATTCACGCTCTGGATCATTAAAGGGCAAAACCGTTTTCAGACATATTTGGCATTCCCTTACAAGCCGCTCTCCGTATGCGGCGGGTGAACCTCGCCTTTCTATGAAACGCTTATTGATCGTTGGAATGAGCAATCTTGTCAGCTCTTGTGGATCGAACACCACATCCTCGATAGACACTGTCCGCCAGTCCTTGCGGTTCATCCCGCCATAGACGACAAAAGCGAGGCGGAGGCGTTCGCGGTCGATTCCTTTCATCGTGAAAATCCGGTGACAGTCGAATAAATCCCTTGCCTGACCACGTGCCAGCAGCGCAGCGAGCTTGCCGGCGGCTATCTCATGCACGTCAGGCAGAGCGATATTCCTGGCCTGGAAATCTCCGAGCGCATGGGAATCGGTGGGTTGAATCTCCCAAAGCGGCTGTCTGAACATGAAATTCAGATCCACTTCGAGATTGCCGCTTTGCCCGATATAGCTCTGATAGCTCAAGCGCCACTTCCCGCCGGCATGTTCGGTCGGCACCCGTTTAGTGGTGAACCCTTCCCGGGAAAATACCGCCTGAGCCGCTTGTTCGACCTTGGGACGGTCGACGAGCATGGCTTCTCGCTCCAACGCCCCGACATAGTTGAGATCGATGTCCACCGATAAGCGGGGAAGATCGAACACAAAAAGGTTCAAGGCCGTGCCTCCCTTCAACACCCATTTGCCTTTTAGCATCGGGTGGCGGTTCAGCTTGTCCAGAAGATTGAGCAGGTAGAGCACCTTTTCGATCATCTCTGCTCTGAAACCCGTGGAATCTGCGATGGGCAATATCTCTGATGAAGAGAAGATCACATCACTTCCTCCCATGACTTGTTCAAAATCTCCACCGGGATCATCAGGTTCCAGTCCGTGACCCACCGGCAATCATCGCGTTTTCCGCGCACATAATAGTGGGGTTGGCGGGGACGATGTTTTCGCAAAAGTTCCAGGTGGACATCCTCAACCATCAATACCTCTTTATGCTGATCCAAAAAGAACCCCACCTTTGCAGCCGTGGTCGCATTCTCCAGTAAAAGGACATAAGTGATGACCTGATCCAGGTCGAAGAACTCTATTGATTCCAGGGAGCGCCAAATCTCTTCCCAACTGCCGGTCAAGTCCGGCCGGTCCAGCACATCCACCAAGGTTCTTTCAAGGCTGGTGACTCGCAGGTCCACGCCGGACCGGTTGCGCCGCATAACCCCGAACATCCCCTTTCCCTTGGCCCGCAAGGCCGGCGGCACGGGAGTTCGTATGAATTCATGACCCCGGAAGTTCAGCGGCATAGAGATGCTGGCCGATACATAGTGCAGCCTTGTGTGGACCGAGTAGGCCTTGCCGTGAAACTCCAGAGCAGAATGGTAGGCGATCACCGCGTCCGGCGTCATCTTGGCCGCCACCAGATAGGGGTCGACCGGGCTCGATCTCGGATCGCCGCCCGCAGACACCGTCGCGTACAGGCCCCGCCGGATCGGTATGATCCGCCCCTGTTTGCGATAATATGTCAACAGCGACTTGCGGGTGTTCGGGTTGCCGGACCCTCTGGCGGTTAAAAACCGATCCAACTCATCCAATGTGAACACGGTACGCTGCGACAGAAATTCATTCAGCTTCATTGGCCATTCTTTTGACGTTCTTTTGATATAGTAGCAATAAATTTAGCTCTATCTCGACTGCATGTCAAGCCGCATTCCAAGAAATTTGACATAAAGACAAGATAAGGCTAAATAATTTCTGATTATAACGGATTTAGGGGAGGGCTCCGATACCCTCCCAAAGAAGCCGAGATCAGAAGATTTTCGAGCCGGTTATCGCTGTAGACATGCGGGAAAAAATGAAAGGCATGGAAAACATGCCCGAAATGACGGCCACCCACCACCTGATGGTTTATATCAAAGACCCCCGGGGCCAGATAGTGGACAAAGCCAAAGCGGGATACCTGATGGAAAACCCCGACGGCACCGAACAGAAACCAATGACCATGGCCATAAACGGCGGCTTCGGCGCGGATGTCGCACTGGACCAGCCGGGCGCCTACACCATCAAAACCAAGGTGATGGCCGGCGAGGCGAAGCGGATCGACAGTTTCGATTATGAAATGAAGTAAAACGGACCTGCTGTCTGAACCCGGATTCGTCTGATGGATCTGATGGATCTGATTCGGTCGGAACCTATCATTATGGGGCGTTTCAGGGTTCAAGCAGACACTTATATGGGTTAAGGGCCTATCCAGCTTTGATCATCGTTTCGGTCAGGTCTGAATGGTAAGTAGGCCGCCCCGTGAATATTTTTTACCGGCCGGGAAGCTGTTTGAGCGAATGCGAGTCCTTGCCGGGCCGTAAAAAATAACCACGGGCCGGCCGAAACGGTGATCATGGCCGAGATAATCATAGTCCATCATAAAAATCAGACGAATCAGAGTTCAAGATAAGAGGTTTGCAGGATTTAAAGCCCTTCCCATTCGCTTTTCTCTATCCCCGCCTGCTTCAAAATCCTGGATAAAAGCCCCTTACTGATGTCTCCGTGATGCGGATTCGGGATATGAAGTTTAAGATTGCCTCGAATCATGTATTGATGATTGCCTCCTGCGAGTGGGCCTTCAAACCCCAGCTTTTTCAGATTTCGGATCAGTTCATTTCGCTTGATGGGGCCCAGAACCGGCATCAGGCAACCTTCAGATCGCTGTTCAGACGGATGCCGCCGATCTCCGGAAAAGAATGACCCAACCGAAGACCTAAAATAATCCAACCCTCCAGAACTTCCTGTAATTGCTTCCGACAGTCTTCCAGATTATCTGCATTGGAATAAACCCCATCCAAGCCGCTGATCTCTCCATAAAATGTCTGATCCTCTAATATCTCATATTTCGCACAATGCATTGCCTCAGAAATATAATCGGTAAGCATAGAAGTCCTTTCATGAATCTGTTGAGCTGGTTTGTAATTTTTGGGATCATATTCTCTACTGAATAAATTAGCAATTTATAATCCAAATTACAACTGCCCTCATTTTGTCCTATTCAAGACAAACAAATTCCCTGTTTTGATAAAATCGATAATGATGTATACTCGGACTGGGAAAACGCAGAATCGAAACGCCCGAAACCAGTGAATTCCGAACCGGATTTCTTTTATTGAGAGGACCCCATGCCATCGACCGCCATCACCGAATCCCGCTTTGATGCGGTATTGTTCGATCTAGACGGTGTCGTAACGGAGACCGCCAAAGTCCATGCCGCCTGCTGGAAAAAGGTCTTCGACGACTTCCTGCGGGAATACGCCCGCCAGTCCGATCGGCTCTTCATCCCGTTCGATCTGATTTCGGATTACAACCGGTATGTGGACGGCAAACTGCGGCAGGAGGGGGTGCGCAGCTTTCTGGAATCCCGGGGCATTGATCTGCACGGCGGCGGCCCGGATGATTCCCCCGGCCATGCCTCCGTCTACAGCCTGGGCCAGCGCAAGGATGACATGGTCATGGAAAGGTTGGAAGAAAAGGGGGTCGATATCTATGAAGACGGGCTGGCCCTGGTTCGCCATGTCCGCCGCAAGGGCCTTCAAACCGCCGTGGTCTCTTCCAGCAAAAACTGCCAAGCCGTTCTGCAGGCGGCATCCATCGAAAATCTCTTCGATGTCCGGGTCGACGGCCTCACGGTGGAAGAACTTCAACTCGAGGGCAAACCGGCGCCGGACGCCTTTTTGAAGGCGGCGGAACTGCTCGGGGTGTCTCCGGATCGATCCGTGGTGGTGGAAGACGCCATCTCCGGGGTTCAGGCGGGGCGGCGGGGCAACTTCGGTCTGGTGGTGGGGGTGGCGCGAAAAGGGGATGCAAAGGCGCTCAAAAAGAACGGGGCCGACATCGTGGTGATCGATTTGACGACGCTCGCGGCCTGAATTTCGAACCTGCCGATGATTCATTATTCCTCCCCTGAAAAGGCGGGGAAGCTTAGGAGATAATCATGCTACACCGGGAACGGCTCAGTCCGCCTCGTTATGTATATCCGGGCGATGAATGGAAAATTATCGAAAAACAGTTCTATCCCGATTTCATCGGGCAGATGGAGACGATCTTCGCCCTGAGCAACGGCTATCTCGGCATGCGCGGGACCTTCGAAGAGGGGCGGCCATTTTATAATCATGGGAATTTCATCAACGGCTTCTACGAAAGCTGGCCCATCGTCTACGGCGAAAAAGCATACGGGTTCGCCAAAACCGGTCAGACCATCGTCAACCTTCACGATCTCAAAATTATACGGCTGTTCGTGGATGACGAACCCTTCTTTTTGCCCACCGCCGACCTGAAAGAGTTTACCCGCACCCTCAACATGAAAGAGGGAACCCTGACCCGGGACCTCCTCTGGGAGATGCCCTCGGGCAAGCTGGTGTCGATCAAATCGACCCGGTTGGTCTCCTTTGAGCATCGGCATCTGGCAGTCATCCACTATGAGGTGACCGTTCTGAACAGCACGGCCCCGGTGGTGATCTCATCGGAAATCACCCCCCACCGGACGATCCGCGGAACCGACGGCGATCCTCGGGATACCCGGGTATTCCGGGAAAAGGTGTTGAATCCCCGGGCCAAAATCGCAGAGGACATGCGGCTCATCCTCGGTTTTCGCACTCAGAACAGCCTGATGTCCATCGGATGCGGCTATGAGCACACCCTGGACACCGACAATCCGGTTACCTGGGAGAGCGAATCCTCCGATGACGACGGCAGGGTGGTCTTCACGGTGGAGGCACAACCAAAGGCGCCGGTTCGCATCACCAAATGGATGAGTTTTCATACCTCGCGGAAAACGCCGCCCGAGGATCTGTGCAAGCGGGCGGAACGGACCCTTTTTCGTGCAAAACGAAACGGCTTTAAAGCGATTCTGGATTCACAGAAACAATTTCTGGCGGATTACTGGCGGGTCTGCGATGTCCGAATGGTGGTGAATGAGGGCCGGGGCGGCCGGTCCGCTGAAGAATGGCAGCAGGCGGTGCGCTGGAATCTGTATCAATTGTGTCAGGCCTCGGTCCGGGCCGAGGGGGCCGGCATTCCGGCCAAGGGGCTCACCGGCGACGGGTATGAAGGCCACTATTTCTGGGATATTGAAATCTATGTCCTGCCGTCGCTCATTTACACCACCCCGCGCATCGCCAAAAACCTGCTCCAGTTCCGGCACAGCATGCTCGAAAAAGCTCGGCAGCGCGCCCGGGACGTCAATCAGAAGGGGGCCCTGTTTCCCTGGCGGACCATCAACGGGGATGAAGCCTCGGCCTACTATGCCGCCGGCACCGCTCAATACCACATCAACGCCGATATCATGTTCGCCCTCAAAAAATATGTGCAGGTCACCGGGGATTTCGATTTTCTTTATAGAGAAGGCGCCGAAATGCTGGTGGAGACGGCCCGCATGTGGCGCGACATCGGCTTCTTCTCAGCTCGCAAGAACAACCGCTTCTGCATCCACGGGGTCACCGGCCCGGACGAATACAATACGGTCGTAAACAACAATGCCTACACCAACCTGATGGCCCGGGAAAACCTCTGGTTCGCCGCCGGCACGGTGGAAGACCTTCAACGCAAAGACGCCGGACTCTACCAGAGCCTGGTGGACAAAACCGGTCTGGAGTACACCGAAGTGGAGGAATGGCGGCGGGCCGCCAACAATATGTACATTCCCTATGATGAAGAACTTGGAATCCACCCCCAGGACGACAGCTTTCTGGACAAGAAGGAGTGGGATATCGAAGGCACCCCGGAGGACAAGTTTCCCCTCCTGCTTCACTTTCATCCCCTGGTGATCTACCGCCACCGGGTGATCAAGCAGGCCGATCTGGTGCTGGCCCTGTTCCTCTTGAGCCATGAATTCACGGAAGAAGAAAAGGCCCGGGATTTCGACTATTACGACCGGCTCACCACCGGCGACTCCTCGCTCTCGGTAGGCATTCAGAGCATTGTGGCCTCGGAGATCGGACAACACAAGAAGTCGGTGGAGTATGCCCGGTATGCGGTCCTGATGGATCTGGCCGATATCGGCGGCAACGTGGGCCACGGCTGCCACATCGCTTCGATCGGCGCCGCCTGGATGGTGCTGGTCTACGGATTCGCCGGAATGCGGGACCAAAACGGCCGGATTTCCTTCAACCCCCGGCTGCCCGAGGCCTGCTCGCTGTTCCGGTTCTGCCTCATGATTCGAAACAGTCTGCTGCAGATCGAACTTCGGCCCGAAACCGCCGCTTATCGGCTTCTGGAGGGGGAACATCTGACGATCTACCACGCGGAAAAAAAGGTGGAACTGACCCCCGGCGCCGCCGAGGTCGTGTGCGCCTATGCCGCGACCCCCTCGGCCTGAGCAGGTCGATCCGTTTTTTTTCGGCGGCCCAGGGTCCGGGTGGAGTTGACCACCGCCAGCAGGGCGGTGCCCATGTCGGCGAAGACCGCCTCCCACATGGAGGCCAGACCCATGATCCCCAGCACCACGAAGAGCCCCTTGATACTCAGCGCCAGGAAGATGTTCTGCCAGACGATCGTCCGGGTCCGGCCGGCGATCCGCAACGCATCGGCCATTTTGGACGGGGAATCGGTCATCAGCACCACATCGGCGGTTTCGATGGCGGCGTCGGAGCCCAGGGCCCCCATGGCCACCCCGATGTCCGCCCGGGCGATGACCGGGGCATCGTTGATGCCGTCTCCTACGAAGGCGATTTTGCCGCCGTTTCGCATCTCATCCTGAATCGCTTCAAACCGGGCCACCTTCTCCTCCGGCAGCAGATTCGCATGAAAACTGTCCAAGCCCAGCCGGTGGGCCACCGATTCCGCCGCGCAGGTGTTATCGCCGGTCAGCATGGCGATATGATCCACCCCTTCTTCCCGAAGACCCTTCACCGCCGCGAGCGCATCCGATCGAAGTTCATCTCCGATCAGAAGATACCCGGCATATTCGCCGTCCACCGCCACATGGGCCACGGTGGTGTCGAACTCGCACTGTCGGTGAGGGATCTCTTCATGGTGCATCATACTGTCGCTGCCCACCAGGATGGTATGCGATTTGTATCGCACCCGGACCCCTTTTCCGCCCGCTTCGGTGTGGTCCGAGATCAGGGCGGTATCCATGGTCCGCCCGGTTTCTTCATACGCCTTTCGAATGGACGCCGCGATGGGATGATTGGAGTAAAATTCGGCGGCCGCGGCAAACTCCAGGAGCTGATCGGGGGAACAGCCGTTTTGACCGACCACATCCTTGACCTTGAACACGCCCCGGGTCAGGGTGCCGGTCTTGTCGAAGATGACCGTCCTCACTTTCGTGAGCGCATCGATATAATTGGACCCCTTGACCAGAATGCCTTCCCGGGAGGCCCGGCCGATGCCGCCGAAATACCCCAGGGGAATACTGACCACCAGAGCGCAGGGGCAGGAGATGACCAGCAGCACCAGGGACCGGTAGATCCATTCCTGAAAAGTCGCATCGGCAAACACCAGGGGCGGAATAAACGCCACCCCGGCCGCCGCGGCCACTACCGCCGGGGTATAGTACCGGGCAAAGACGGTGATGAATTTTTCAGTGGGAGCCTTGCGGGCCGAGGCGTTCTCCACCAGATCCAGCACTTTGGCGATGGAGGACTCGGTGAACAGCCGTGTCACCCGCACCGTCAAGGCTCCGGTCTGGTTGATCTGACCGGCCAAGACCGGATCCCCGGGATCCGCGGAAACAGGCACGAATTCACCGGTCAAGGCCGAGGAATCGAGCTGGGATCGGCCGGAGACCACTTCACCGTCCAGGGGGACTTTATCCCCGGGCTTGACCAGGATCAGCTCTCCGACCTCCACCGACTCCGGCGACACCGCTTCATAGCCGTCGGCGGTTTGGCGATAGGCGGTGTCCGGCCGCGCCGCCAGAAGCGAATGGATGGAGCGTCGGGACCGGTTGACCGCCAGATCCTGAAGCAGTTCCCCGATCTTGTAGAAGATCATCACCCCCACCGCTTCCCCGTATGCTTGAATCCCGAAGGCGCCGGCGGTGGCGATCACCATGAGGACGTTTTCGTCAAAGAGATCTCCCCTGCGGATGGTTCGAAAAGCGCCCGCCAGCACATTCCATCCGGCCAGCAGATAAGCGATCACCGCAATTCCGATTTCGACTTCCGGAAGAAGAGGCCGCATCATTTCGAACTCGCTCGCCAGGAGTATTCCAAACAGGACGACCGCCGCCCCCAGCAGCCTGAGCGATCGATAGGGGCTGAACGTTGCATCGGCTTGCCCGGCCGCCGGCGCCTTCGCGGATACCAGTTCGATATCCGGTTCGACCCGGTGGACCTCGTCGACCACGGCTTGAATATCCGCCGCCCGCACATGGAGGGTCAGGTTGGCAAAGTCGAACACCGCTTCCCGAACGCCGGGAATCTTCTGCAGCTTCTCTTCGATTTTGGCGGCGCAGTTGGCGCAGTCGACATTGACCACCCGGAATTTTTCCGTTTTAATATCTTGCATGGATGTTTTTCTCCGTCTGTTCCGATTCGCCGAGATGGTCGATGCCGAAGTGAAGCAGGCTGCGAATATGATCATCATCCAGGGAATAATAGACCACCTTGCCCTCCCGCCGGGATCGCACCACCCGGGCCTGTTTCAAGGTCTTGAGCTGATGCGACACCGCCGGCTGCTTCATCTCCAAGAGCGCGCAGATATCGCAGACACACATTTCGGATTCGCTCAAGGCCCATAGAATGCTGAGTCGGGTGGGATCGCCGAAGAGCTTGTAAAACCCGGCCAATTCATCCAGATCCGATTCGGCCGGCATTCTCTTTTTAACCCGTTGAACCACGTCGCAGTGGATCACCCGGGCCTCGCAGACTTCAACCGGGTTGAGGTTGAATGGTTCCTTTTTCATATTCAAAATTCCTCCGCTGCGATATTCCTTTTCAAATGATCGCAGGACGTCATGTTCATATTACTAAGTACTAATATGATAACAGACAGCGGGGTTGTCAACCCGGGTGAAGGAAGTCCAAAACATCAATTGACATTTCCTCCCATATCGTTTTAAAACTCCTGGAATTCACCCTCTTTTCAGCTTTCGTCAAAACCGTTTCCACAACATCCGCACACAGGAGGATACCGACATGAGCACCCCGCACCGGATCGTGGTCACTCACCCGCGGGAAGCCGAAAAAGCCAAAGATCATTTCAGAATCGGACGCTATTTCGTCTTTATCGATGATCCCATCGCCGTAAATTCCGGAGAACGAGTGAAACGAAGACTGGAACGGCTGCTGATTCAGCAGTCCCGAAAGATCATTCCCCTGATCAAGGAGAAGGTGGTATTGAACGGGCTGGAAATTATGCCGGACCACCCCGTTCTCAACCAGATGGCCTGCCTGGTGACCGACCGGGACCTGTATCGCGCCCATACCGACCCGGTGCGATTGTTCATCGCCCTCCCAGGGCCTGAAAGCCGGGTCCGGCTGGTGGTTCATTATCAGAATGAACCCCTGCTGGATCGTGAGGCGACGCCCTCGGAAGGGGTCGCCGTGGAAACCCTGGCCGGTCTCTCCCCCGGCCGCTATTCAGCCCGGCTTTTCATTCACGAACGGCCGGCGGCCGGTCCGGTCATCTTTACGGTGGCCGATTACCAACTGGCGCCGTTGTCGGCCCGTTTGATGAGCCATTCTCTGGACCGGGAACACCAGACCCTCACCTTCGAACTGCAAGTGGAAAGCTACAACCTTCCTTTCGAAGGGGATCTCAGCGCCGAGTTGATCGAAAACAATCGAACGGCCTCGATCGCCTTTATCACCTGCAAGGCGGCGGGCCGGTATGCCGGAAAAACCCGCATGTCCGGGGACGGCCCTTTTCGCCTTCGAATCACCGCCCGAAAATATCCGGACCGGGTGGCGGAGGCGGCTTTGCCCGGAAGCCGGAAGGCGGAGCGCACCGCCACGGTGATCAGCGAATTCGGCCGGGAGGTCTTCTTTTCCCTGATGCCGGAACCGGACGCCCTGCCGGTGCGGGGCGGATTTGTAACCCATGGCGAGGAACTGCCCACCGGCCTGGTGGTTTCGGAGGTGGTCACGGATCATCCGCGTATTCAGGCGACGGTCGATCTCTCCTCCCTGGTCCTGGTCATCGTCGACTTCCATCAACAGGTCTACCGGGTTCAGACGGTGGGGGACCTGACCGCCGGCTCCGAAGTGGCGGTGGATGCCGACGGCCCGGTGAACACGGTCATCGCCGGATGCCTCATCGGCGGTAAACCCTTCGAGGGGTACACCACTTTTTTGCGTCCTTCCCGAATCAATCTCTCCCTGGAAATGGATGAGACGAAACGCCCCCGGGAAACCCTCGGCATATCCATTCGCTGCGACGGCCCCGACGCGCCGATACCGGTGTTGCTGTCGGTGCGGGATGAGCGCCTCACCGCCGCGGACCCTCCCCAGACCGCCCTGGCCGCCTCGCTGAAACGATGCATAGACGACGTGGTCACCGGAATGGAGGACAGCATCATCCAACCCGGCGGGCCGGTGGTGGAAGAAGCGATGCCGGTCCGGCATCGGGGTCCGGTGTGGGCCGAGGAAGCCGACATTCGCGTGTTCACTTCCCGGCCGACACCGGAGTATGCGGCGGAACCTGAAACCATGCTCGCAATGGACACCGCCCTCACCGCCCGCCGGAAAACCCTCTTCGCAGATCCTCAGTCGGCCTTCTCACTTGAAGCCTCAAAAGCCCCGCAACCCCCGCCCGGACCGATTCGAACCGAGTTTCCGGAGGTGCTTTATTACGGATTGGTGACGGTCCGGGGGCAAAAAGAGGTCGCCATTCCGCTCCAAGACACCCTCGGTGCATTTACGGTGGAGGCGTTTGCGCTCCATGAAGGCGACTGGACGCAGGACCGGAGCCGATTTGTGGTGGATCAGCCGGTGCGGATCGACCTGGAACTCCCCCAGGCGGTCTTTCCAGGGGATACGGTGACCGGGCGGCTTCGGGCGGCGACCCCGTCGGGCCGGGCGAGAATCGCTCTGGTTCGCAACGGGGAAGCGCTTCGCCTTCGCACCCGGGGGCCCGACGGGGCGATTCTTCTTCAGACAGATTCCATCGACACCCCCATCGAACTCGATTTCGATGTGGAACCGGGCGAATACCGGGCCCAGGTGGAGGACCTTCAAAGCGGGGAATCGGACACGGTGGAGGCCGCCGTGGAGATCCCGGGAAAAATCGTGAGCTACGCCAAGGCCGTTCACCTGCTGTCGCCCGGGGAAACCCTCGACCGGAGCGGACCCGACACCGTTTCCCTTCGGCTGCTGCCGACACTTGAGGAGCCGTTTCAGCTTCTGGTCAAAGCCACCGCCGGATACGGGCATCTCTGCTGTGAACAGACCGCCGCCAAAATTCTTTCGGCCGTTCTGATGTACATGACCGCCGAGGACGATACGGACCGGCTGACGGCGGAACAGATCATTCTGGCCGGGATCGAGCGGGAAAAGAAGATGTTTCATCCGTCCAAGGGGTTCTCCATGTATCCGGGCCGTTCGAATTTCAGTAATTATTATGGCCCCCAAACGGTGCGGTATCTATGGGGTCTCCGGCCGATGGCAAATCTGAAGGAGCTGTCCCCGAAGGTTCGGGAAGAGCTCAGAGAAGCCGGGCGGATGGCGAAATTTGCAGGAAAAGCCTACAATATGAAGCCGGTACCCGATTCGATTCAGACTTTTCCGGATGCCTACGCCGCGGTGTCCTTCGGGGAGAAGCATTCTGAAAGTCGAGCGTTTGTGGAGGCGAAGATCGACTTCACTGAAGATCCGCCCGCGCTGAAACACAAAAGAGATGCCGTGAGGGACCGAGCCGACCTGGCCTATGCATCCGCGGTTCTTTTTGCACTGGGCGATCTTCCCCGGGGTCTGCGGCTGGCCAATCCGGTGGTGAAACAGTTTAACGCACAGGGCCGGCTTTACTCCACTTTAGATTCGGTGGCGGCCATTTCCCTGATGGTTCAGCTTCGGCAATCCGGGGTGATTTCCGGTTCAGGCCGAATGGCGGTCAACGGGAAGGAGATGGATTTTTCCAAAGCCATGGTCCTGAACGCTCCCGTGGAAACCGTTCGAAGTATTGAGGGCGTGGCCGTGGTGGAAGAGATCCGCCGGCTCGAGGAAGACTGGGATCAATTCGGAACCCCGTTTCCGGTCACGGTTCAATTTTTGAACCCAAAGGGACAGGAAATGACCGGGTTTGAAGCCGGGGCCCGGGCCGATCTCTTCGTCTCTCTGCCGAAAGGCTACGAAACCGGGGACCTGCTCCATGTCTGTCTGCCCCCGGCTCTAGCCTGGATCGAGGGCGGCGCCAAGGTGCAGCGGTTCACCCTCGATTTCGAAGGCCGCAATGCGATTCACATTCCGGTGGTCGTGACCGAAAAGGTCGGAAAAACCCAGCACTTTGCGCTTTGCGTCCGCAATATGTTCAGCGAGGAACGGGCTTCCGCCCCGGACAAGCTGGTCTTTCCGCCCCGGTCTTCTCTGACGGACCGGATCAAGAACATGGCCCGGCTGTCCCGATAATCTGTTTGTGGCCCATCTTTATGCTTTCAGGATTTTTCAACAGGAGAAGCCTTATGACACGCTCCATACTCTATTTTCAATGTCTGGCCTTGTTCATGGCAATCCCGGTCCTGGCCGACAGCGTTCTCAATATCGGGCGGCCCTCCACGGAAATAAACAAGGAATACGAGCGCCTCATGCCCATCGCCGACTACCTGGCGGCCCACCTCAAAACAGAGGGAATCACCGGCGGCGACGTTCGCCTGGACGGCAAAAACGATATCCAGGCCACGGCCGATCTGCTTCAGGCCGGCAAGGTCGACCTGATTTTCGAAACCCCCTACTCCTCTCTCAGCCTGATTCAAAGGGCCGGGGCCGTGCCGCTGGCCACCATCCGTCGGGAAGGCGTCACCGAATACAATTCTTATATTTTCACCAGGAAGGATACCGATATCCGCGATCTCCAAGGTTTAAAAGGAAAGGTGGTGGTCTTTGAGGATCCGGGGTCCACATCCGCCTATCACCTGCCGCGGGCGGCCCTGGAACATTCCGGGCTTAATCTCATTCCCCTGGCATCCGAGTCGGCCCAAGTCCCCGCCGACAAGACCGGTTATATTTTTGCAGGCAGCGAACTGAACACCGCCAGCTGGGTCTTTTTCGGCAAAGTGGATGCCGGGGCTCTCAGCAACCTGGACTGGACCTCTCAGGACGAAAACCCGGAAGCCTTTCGCAATCAGATGCGGATCATCCATGAAACCGACACCGTCCCCCGCATGCTGGTGCTGGCCCGGCCCGGAATGGCTCCGGACCTCCAGGAGGCGGTCACCGAGGTCCTGATACACATGCATGAGACCGAAGCAGGGCGGAACGCCCTCAGAAAATACAAAATGAACCAATTCTACCGCATCGAAAACCCCGACGCCTACGTCGATGCCTTGGAAGAAAAGCTGAAACACATCGTAGCGCAGACCGATCCATGAATAAAATTCGAACCCGCCTCAACCTCCTGGTGATGGTGCTGATCGTCTGCATCTTCGCCGTCGTCTTCTTTTTTACGCAGGATCTTCAGGGGGACACCCTGCACGGCACCCAGGAGGTGACTGAACGGATCATCCAGTACACCCTTCGGGACGAATGGTACAAAAAGATCCGCTCACTGGCCAATATTTACGCTTATCAGCTCACGCAGCCGGTCTATACGAAAGATCTGGAAACGATTCGGATTCTGTCCATGGCCGCGGTGCAGCAGAACCTGGTGAACGCGATTCTGGTGATGGACGACACCGGCATGATATTAAGCGACGGCACGGCCGAGAGCCGCCTGCTCGGCCGACAATACTCCAATGCCATGCTGCCCGCCGGTGAAAATACGGTGGTCAGAACCGACATCAGAGTCGGCAACCACACCCTTGGGGAGGTCATTCTGGCTTTTGACAGCACCGAAACGGAAAAAGCGATCACCTCCCTTTACGCCCAGGTCACCGCCTTGTTTCACGCAAAGCTGGCAGGCAGCCAACGAAAGCTGATTCTTATTTTTTTGATCAGCCTCGGACTCGGGTCGGCGGCGACCTGGCTGATCAGCCGGGGATTTACCCGGCCGTTGGGGGTGCTCTCCACCGCCATCGAGCGGATCGGTCGCAGCGAATACGATATCGCCGTCCCTGAAAAACGCTCCGACGAAATCGGCGAACTGAGCCGCACCCTCAAGCGGGTGGCGCTTTCCTTGCGGGACACCACCGTATCCAAAACCTACCTGGAGACCATTCTGTCGAGTTTGCCGGTGGGGGTGGCGGTCACGGATGGTTCGGGAATCATTCTTACCGCCAACCCGAGTTTTCAAATGCTTTGCGGAGCATCCTCCGCCGAAGTAACGGGCACCCCGCTTCATTCGGCCGTCGGATTAGACCCGGAGGTGTTCGGACCGATGTTGCAGCGCCTCAAAGACGCCCAGCCGGTCCGCGAACAGGATGGCGTCTTTCGGCGGAATGACGGCACCTCGGTGGAAGCGCTCCTTTCCGCACTTCCCCTGCCGGAGGACGGACCGTCGGAAACCGAATCCTACCTCTTTATCATCTACGATATCACCGAGCGAAAAGGGCTGGAGCGTAAGCTCGAACACATCGCCACCCACGACCACCTCACCGGACTGCCCAATCGGCGGTACATTCTCAGCCGGATCGAAGCGGAGATGGAGCGTTATCGGCGTGATACGGACCACCCTTTCTGGCTCATCTTCGTGGACCTGGACCGATTCAAGGACGCAAACGACACCTATGGCCACCATGTAGGCGACGAAATCCTCAAACAGACGGCCCGGCGAATGGAAGAGGTGCTGAGAAAAGGCGATGTCGTGGCCCGGCTGGGCGGGGACGAATTCCTGGTTTTCCTGCCCCAGGCCCTCTCCCCGGACCAGGCGGTG
The DNA here is from genome assembly GCA_011390315.1 of Desulfobacteraceae bacterium. GTDB lineage: Bacteria > Desulfobacterota > Desulfobacteria > Desulfobacterales > Desulfococcaceae > JAABSQ01. The sequence continues at coordinate 1,819 of JAABSQ010000604.1, read as the reverse complement.
ACGATCTCAAACCGGCTCCTGGACATGCTTCGCCTCCCCTTTCACATCGGCGACATCGTCATCTCCATCTCGGCCAGCGTGGGGCTCACCCGGTCCGACCCCAAGCACCGGACCACCGACGACATCATGGTGGAAGCCGACACCGCCATGTACGAGGCCAAGGAAACCGGCAAGAACAAAGTCATCACCGTCTTCGACCTGAACGACACCACCCGCAGGGACCGCCTGCTGCTGGAAAAGGATATTCGGTCGGCGCTTTCGGGGGACCAGTTCGTCAATTATTACCAACCCATCGTGGAACAGCAGACCGGTCGAATCATCGGTTTTGAAGCGCTTTCCCGCTGGATTCATCCGGAAAGAGGGGTCCTCCTGCCCGCTTCATTCATTCCGGCGGCCGAAAACTCGGGGCTGATTTTGCCCTTGGGGGAAACCGTTTTCCGAAGCGCCTGCCTGCAATGGGGCGACTGGGCCGGCCGCCGCGGCCTGACCGAGGGCTACATCAGCGTCAACATTTCATCCCAGCAGATCTTTGAACCCACATTTACAGAGACCGTTCGCAATATCCTTGAAGAGACCGGCGCCGATCCGGCCCGAATGGTCCTGGAATTGACCGAATCCCTGATCATGCTGGACCCCGACATCGCCGTGGTGATTCTAAAGGGTCTTCGGGATATGGGCCTGCGACTGGCGCTCGATGATTTCGGCACCGGATACTCCTCCCTTTCCTATCTGCACCGGTTCCCCTTCGACATCCTCAAGGTGGACCGCACCTTTATCTCCGGCATCGATCGAAGCCCAAAGCAGGCCGCCATGCTGCGGATCATCTGCGATATCGGCCGCTACCTGGAGATGGACATCATCCTCGAAGGGATCGAAACCCCGGAGCAGGTTCAACTTATTCAACCGTTCGGCATTACCAGATGCCAGGGGTTCTTCTATTCGCAACCCCTCCCGGCCCCGGACCTGGAGCGTCGGTTTATCCCGCGCAAAGACGGCATCGGTCTGCAAATCCCGGAGCCGTGATGGTGGAAACGGCGCCCCCTCCCTCCAGGGCTGAATTACACTTTCGCAACAAGGAGCCGGTAAAATTTTACAAAAATGGCCGAATCAACATCCGGCATCCATGAGAAAAAAGACTGAATCCCAACCTTACAACTATTTGAAAAAATAACAAATAAGTGAATATACCCGGAAGGATGAAATGGTGTTCGTGCGCATGGCATGCTATCTGCTTCTGCGTATCCATCAGTTGTTCAATTTTTCCAGTTCCAAAGGAGGATCTACATGAAGGGATTTGCAAAATGGGTTTGGATGATTGCGGCGCTGTCCTTGTTCGCACCCGCCGCCTGGGCGGAAGTGGACACTGAGGGCTACGCCTCGGTCGATATCTTCAGCAATTATGTCTGGCGGGGTCAGAAGCTGAGTGAAGAATGGGTGATCCAACCGGCCGTCGGAATCGCCTACGGCGGTTTCGGTACTTACCTATGGGCCAACTACGACACCGATACCCAGGAGCACAACGAAACCGATCTGACCCTGTTTTACAGCCATGCGGTGGACAAACTTTCCATCGAAGGCGGGTATGTCTATTACGCCCTGGACGGATACGAAGATACCCAGGAGGTGTATCTCGCGGTGGGGTACGACACCCTCCTCAACCCTTCCGCCACCTTTTTCTATGACGTCGATCAGGGAGACGGCGGATTTCTGATCATCGCCGTCGGACACTCCTTCGACCTGCCCCGCGAAATGGCCCTCAACCTGGGCGCCTCCGTCGGGATCAATTTTGAAAATGAGGTCATGGGTCTCGACGCCGAGG
>JAABSQ010000603.1 GCA_011390315.1 Desulfobacteraceae bacterium | reverse complement strand
CATTGAGGATGAAAATCCAAATCCTCCCCCTGCTGGACGGCGCCCGAAAAGCCGAGGGCATCGCCGTGATCATCGATGTATTCCGGGCTTTTTCCGTGGCGCCTTACGCCTTTGAGAACGGTGCCCGCCGGATCATTCCGGTGATGGACACGGACACCGCTTATGCCCTGAAAAAATCCCATCCCGAATACCTGCTCATCGGTGAGCGCGGGGGAAGGAAACTTCCCGGTTTCGATTTCGGCAATTCCCCCGCCGAAATCGAGCATGCCGATTTTCGCGGCAAAACCCTCATTCATGCCACCAGCGCCGGCACCCGAGGGCTGGTGCATGCCGCCGGGGCGGAAACGGTCGTGACCGGCAGCTTCGTGAATGCCGATGCGGTGGTCCGGTATATTCAAAGCCGGACGCCGGAGGTAGTGACTTTGGTTCCCATGGGCAGTGGCGGGACGGCACGGTCGGAGGAGGATGATCTTTGTGCAGAATATATGAAAAGCGCTCTGCAGGGGGAGACCCCACGTGATTTCATGGCTATCCGCAAGGGTTTAAAATCGTGCACCGCTGCCCAAAAATTTTTCGATCCCTCCGCGAAATGGGCCCCTAAGCGGGATTTCGATCTCTGCCTTCATCTGAACCGCTTCGATTTTGTGCTGTGCGCCCGACAGGTTCCGGACCGGCCAATGGCCCTGACCCGAGTCGAAGTTCCCCGGACATAGGTGGCCGGTCTTCCCTCGTTCCGCCGGCGGTTGCTTTTTTCCACTCCGTTTCGTATGTTCCATCCATGGTGCATGTTGACTCCGACTCTGGAAAGAGGAAACCGCTTACATGGATGTCATCGTCTTTCTTATCGCCGGCTTTTTCGGCATCAAAATCCTCCTGCCGGGCATCATCGGACCGATTCTGGTCCACTCCCGTCAGAAGCAGCCCGCCCAACCGGAGTTCAAGTCATTCGATCCATCGGATCTGGATGGGGATATCGCCGATTTTTTTACCCGTTCCGTATCGGCGATTCAGGATGAAGGATTCGAGTTTCTGGGATATACCTCTTGGTCCGTTCAGGACCGCCAGCGCATGTATTTCGGCCTGCTGATTAATCGAGAGGCGGAGGATATGGGCTTGGTGGTCTATATCACCTCCGGACATGACAAGCATCCGGTCGAGACCCGGTATGTGGAATTCGCGGCCGAATTTACCGTCGCCAGGGAAATCACCACCAACAACAGTACCCAGATCGAGGTCTTCAAAAAACAGCCCGAGCGGATGGTCTTCCGGTTTCCCCACATTCTCTCTCCACACCAGCTGTATCTGCTCCATCGACGATTAAAGGGGACTTACGCCGCGGGCTGGGCCCCGTTGCCGCCGCCCCATGGCCGAGAGATTCAGGCGGTCCATGATTCCATTGCCAAGGAATACCAAAAGCAGGTCCGGGCCGGATATTTTTATCTCGACCGGGAGGAAGGGGTTTATCGTCCGACCTGGAAAGGGGCTTTTCTGATGACCTGGAAACTGATCTGGCCGTTCACCATGGTTCAGAATATCCTGGTCCGGCGTCGGGCCAATCGGCTCATCAATGAACTGATGGGCGAGGAGGGTTGAGCCCCGCCGGGGCCTATAAGGCTTCGAAATCGCCTCTACGGTAATCCAACTGCTTGCGCCCGTTCCGGGGAACCGCCGAAAGCGGATGACGGCCGTTTTTTTTCCCCACCACACCGGAAAGCTCCCGAACGATGACCCGCATCTGTTCGGTCTGTTCGTTCAGGGCCTCGGATGCCGACGCGGATAATTGAGAACTGGCCGCATGTTCATGGGTCACCTTTTCGATTTCGGCCATGGCGGTGGTGATCTGCTGAATGCCCCGGGCCTGTTCATTGGATGCGGCCGCGATTTCATCCATCAGCTCGCTCACCTTCCGGGTATGGCGGACCAGTTCTTCAAAGGATGCGGTCGCTTCATTGGTGGTGTTGGTTCCCTCCTTGACCTTGCGGAGGGTGCCGTCGATCAGGGCGGCGGTGTTTTTGGCCGCTTGGGTGGCCCGGCCCGCCAGGTTTTTGACCTCTTCGGCCACCACCCCGAAACCGGCGCCGGCCTCTCCGGCCCGGGCCGCCTCCACCGCCGCGTTCAGGGCCAGAAGATTGGTCTGAAAAGCGATTTCATCGATAGTGTGAATGATCTGGGCGGTCTTTTCACTGGCGGTGTCGATCTCACCCATGGATGCGGTCAGCCGGTCGATTGCGGCGGTGGATGTGTTCAGGGTTTCCCGGGCCGCCTTGACGATGGCATTGGCTTCGTCCGAGTTCTGAGCATTTTGTTGAATCATGGCGCTCATCTCCTCCAGGGTGGAGGCCGATTCCTCCAGAGAGGCGGCCTGCTGATTCGACACCTCCGCAAGGGAGTGGCTGTTGTCGGCGAATTGTCCGGAGGCGCCGGATACATGGCGGCTGATATCCGCCAGACGCCCGATGGAACCGATGATGGGGTTCGACAAGGTTCGGGACAAATAATAAACCAGCAGAATCGCCAGGACCAGAAACCCCAGGGTAAAATAGATTGCGGTGTTTCGCATCTTGCGGGCCGGGCCCAGCAGTTCTTTCTTGTCGATGGTGGCGACGATATACCACTCCTTATCGGGAACCGGGGCGAAAAAACCGATCTTCTCCGCTTCTTGATAGGTGTACTCGAACGACCCGGCCCGGCCTTCGGACATGCGTGCGTCCATACCTTCCAGTCCGTCCAGGGTGGTGATGTTGAATTTCATGATGGTGTCCGGATCGGGGTGGGCGATGGCCAGGCCGTCGGCATTGACCATGAAGCAGTACCCGGTTTTGCCGATCCGTTTCCGGGTCACCAGATCGGTGAGAAAATCGAGGTTCACCGACAGCCCTAAAATCCCCACCGTTTCTTCCCCCGAGCGAACCGGCGCCGCCACAATGACGATGGCCCGGCCGGTGCTTTTTCCATACAGGGCTTCACTGATCACCGTTTCTCCGGTTTTCATGAGCCGCTGATAATATCCCCGTTCCCGAATATCGAGGTGGGTGTATTTGGTGACATCCCCGTCCGGTTTGATGCCGCCGTAAATGAAGCCGTCGGTTGAGGCGAGCCATAAGCCCGAGAAATTGGGCCCCAGACCCTGAATCACCGGATGAAGGGTCGGATTGAAGGCGTTGATGGCGGGTCGGGAGGGTTCGATTCCGTTTTTATGCACCGTTTCGGCCAGGGCGACCAGCCCGGGGGTTCCCGCCAGAGAATTGCCCGTGGTCAGCAGGCCGTTCAGCCCCTCGCGAATGGTCTGAGTCAGGCTGACCGCCACAAATTGGGCCCGATCGGTGTGGGCCGCATCGATGGTTTGACCGGCCTGGCGGATCAGGACGGCGCTGACGATCATCAGCGGGACGGCTACAATTAAGACTCCGAAAAGGTTAAGTTTTTTAGATAAGTTCAGTTTCATGTTTTATTCTTGATAGTTTCTTTTTTTTTGTAATCGTACCGCCCTCAATACACCGGCCGCCCTTTGGTTGAGTGTACAGGCAGCCCTGCACCGACTGGGTTGTCAGCAGTCAATTTTTAGAATTCCATTAAAAGCAAATTCCTTTAATCAGTTTGGGCCGACAAAGGAAGGGTTCTTTCATCCAATCGAATGGACATCCGTTCCAGTTCATCCAGCACCGGAATGTAAATCTCCGGATGGACCGGTCGGCGCACCCCGGTCAGCGGCAGTTTTCCTTCCAGGAGAAGCCGGGTGGCCACCGCCGCGGGCAGACCCACTGTTCGGGCCATGGCGCTGTCGCCGTCGGGAATCCCGCGTTCGATCAGGGTGGAGGTCATTTTCTCCATGCGGCCGTCGGCATACCTGGCGGTAAACTCATGATGCTGCAATACGTAATCGAGTTCCCCCTTGGCGTACTTCAATTTGGTTTCCAGAACATGGCCGAACATGTCGAAAACAGAGGCCTCTTTCAGGTCCAGCGGGTAATCGTTCAAGAGCCCCAGCCACTCCAGTTTTTTGATAAGGACACTGTATTCCGGAATCTGCAGGTAATCGGCCAATTCCTTGGGCAGGTCGTCGCCGGGGGCGTCGATCATTCGGGCCATGACCTCTCGGGGGGTGAGTCTGCTGAAATCGAAGGTCCTTTCCCGGTCGAGCAGGCCCAGGCGTTTGAACTGGCGCCAGGTTTCGCAGTGACCGATGTTGCGAAGGGTTCCCCGATACATGCTGCGGGCATCGGGTATTCCGTAGATTTCCAGGTAGGGCAGGGCGTCCCGGTTGACATAGGCTTCGTAAACCCCGGCCCCGGGAACTTTTACGAACCAGTAGTGGGTAAACAGCTCCGAACCGGGGATTTCAATGACGCCGCCCTCCTCAAGATACCGGCCGTCGTTTCCGGCCGCCAGCAGCACCCCGGTGGGGCTCCAGGAAAACTTGTATCCCAGGGGGTTGGTGTTGTGTTCCGGCGCCGGCAGACCGCCGCAGTAGGAATAGAAGCTTTCGACGGCGCCGCCGTTGTTTCGAATCCCGTCCATGACCCGCATGGCGGCCATATGATCGATGCCGGGGTCGAGCCCGATTTCATTCAAAAACAGGAGCCCTTTTTCCCGGGCTTCTGAATCCAGGGCTTCCATCTCCGGCTTGACGTAAGAGGTGGTCACCAGGTGCCTGCCGTGGGCCAGACAGAGCCGGGCCACCTCGAGGTGGTGTACCCAGGGCAGAAGACTGATCACCACGTCCGATTGTGAAACCAGGGTGTCCAGGGCGGACGCCTCTTCCACATCCAGCTGCAGCGCCTTTCCCCGGGGATGGCCCCCGACCAGGTTTTCCGCTTTAAAAAGGGTGCGGCTGGCGACGGTGATTTCAACGGATTCCTGCTCTAATAAATAGGCGACCAGAGGCCGGGCCACAAAACCCGCTCCTAATACCAGTATTTGTTTCACAACACAGTCTCCTTGCATCGGCGGCTTTCATTCAAGGATTCATCCTTTTCAAATGAAGGGCCGTCTGATAATATGGGTTATATTTCTAAGCTCAAAAACAAAAGTGCTTAGTATATAGTTTGCCATTTGGATTTGGCAACTCTTAAATTTTCAATCAGTGACCAACAAAGGAGGGGGAATGGAATCGACGGTTTTAAAGCAGCTCGATATCGCGGATGTGGAAGCCGGCGCCGGAACCGGCTCATGGCGGGCCGGGAACGGCCCCGGACTGGCTGTCATATCCCCGGTGGACGGCCGAAAACTGGGGGATATTCAATGCGCAGACCGGAATGATTATGAACAGGTCATGGTACGGGCCGAAACCGCCTTTCTGGAATGGCGCAAGGCCCCGGCTCCCAAGCGCGGGGATATCGTGCGTCAACTGGGCAACGCTCTGCGGGAGCATAAGAAGGACCTGGGCGCCCTGGTAAGCATGGAGGTGGGCAAGATTCGGGCCGAAGGCGAAGGCGAGGTGCAGGAGATGATCGACATCGCCGACTTTGCCGTGGGACAGTCCCGCATGCTCTACGGATTGTCCATGCACAGCGAACGCCCCCTGCACCGAATGTATGAACAATGGCATCCGCTGGGACCGGTGGGGGTGATTTCCGCCTTCAATTTTCCGGTGGCGGTCTGGTCCTGGAATGCCATGCTCTGTCTGATCGCCGGGGACACCGTGATCTGGAAACCTTCCTCCAAAGCACCCCTGTCCGCGGTGGCGGTCATGAAAATCATGTGGAAGGTGCTCGCGGAAAACGGTCTTCCCGAGGGCATCCTCAACCTGGTCATCGGTGACCGGGAGAATGTGGGCGAGGCCCTGCTCCATGATCCTCGAATTCCGCTGGTTTCCGCCACCGGCAGTGTCCGGATGGGGCGGCATGTGGGCGAGGTGGTGTCCCGTCGCCTGGGCAGGACGATTCTGGAACTCGGGGGGAACAACGGCATCGTGGTCACCCCCAGCGCGGATCTCAAGCTGGCGGTGCCGGGCATCGTCTTCGGGGCGGTGGGGACGGCCGGGCAGCGATGCACCTCCACCCGGCGGATCATCGTTCACGAATCGATAAAAGAGGACCTGGTGGATCGGCTGGTGAAAGCCTACCGTCAGGTCAAGGTCGGCGATCCCCTGAAAGAAGACACGCTGATGGGCCCCCTTATCGATCCCGAGGCGGTATCGACCATGCACCGGGCCCTGGAAACGGTCAAATCCCGGGGCGGGGTGATCCGGTATGGCGGGGAACTCCTTTCCGGCGGTATCTACGATGCCGGGACTTATGTCACCCCCTGTATCTGCGAGGCCACCCCGAATATGGCCATCGTCAAGGAGGAGACCTTTGCGCCGATCCTCTACATTATCCCCTACGCTGATCTGGAAGAAGCGGTGGCCATCCACAATGCGGTGCCCCAGGGATTGTCATCAGCCATTTTTACCACCGATCTGCGGGAGTATGAACATTTCCTCAGTTTTATGGGAAGCGACTGCGGTATCGCCAACGTCAACATCGGCACCTCGGGAGCGGAAATCGGCGGGGCCTTCGGCGGTGAAAAAGAGACCGGCGGCGGTCGGGAATCGGGTTCGGATGCCTGGAAGGCCTATATGCGCCGGCAGACCTGCACCATCAACTGGTCGAGGGAGCTTCCGCTCGCCCAGGGGATTCGGTTCGATCTCGATTAGGAATGACCTTTCTCCGATCCCGAACTTTTTTTGAAATGGGTGAGAATCAGAAGATCGATGAAGGGCGGCCTCACGGTTCGGGGTCTTTTCTCCAAGCTCGTCGGAATCGGACCATTCGATAGATGAAACCGATGATCAAAACGGCGCTGATGAGGATGATCAGGTTGGATGCGAAAAAGGTGAGAATGAAGCTGAAGGGATCATTCAGGCCGTAGGCCCCGATCAGGATCTCAACCCCGAACAGCAGAAAGAAGCATCCGACCAGGGTCAGCAGGATTTGCCGGACCCACCAAAAAAGAGACGGGGCGGGCGGTTCGGTGCGGTTTTTCATTTCAGTGGTCCCGGTCGAGAATTTCCATCAGTTCTTCCAGCATTTCTCCGGCCGGCCCTTGAAGAAAGAGGTCGCTGATGGAACGGGTGTAGTGGGATGCTTCGGTATTGATTTCAATAATCCCGGCCCCGTTCTCCTTGGCGATGTAGGGGATGAAACAGGCCGGTTCGACTTCGCCCGCGGTGCCGATCAGCAGAAGCAGGTCGGAAGATTCGATTTCAAAAAGGGAATCCTGTTCGGTCTCTTCGGAAACCGATTCTCCGAAAAACACGAAATCGGGTTTGAGAACGCCGCCGCATCGGCCGCAGCAGGGGGGCAGAAGGCACAGGTCGGTCTCGGAGACCGGATATCGGCCGCCGCAGCCGATGCACTTCAGAATTCGGGCGGTGCCGTGGAATTCGTGAATAACCGAGCTGCCGGCCTCCTGGTGAAGATTGTCGATGTTCTGGGTGATGACGGCGGAGAGATATCCGTTCATTTCCATTTCGGCCAGGGTGTGATGGGCCAGCCCGGGGCTGGCGCAGCTGAGGGGGTCATAGAAAATTTCCCGAATGCTCTCCCAGGACTCCCGGGGATCGCAGAGGAAATTGTTGATTTCGATGCAGACCGGATCATACCGGACCCAGAGCCCGTCTTCGCGGTTGAAGGTGGGGATGCCGCTTTCTTCGGATATGCCCGCGCCTGTGAAGGCGATCATTCTTTCAGCGGCTCGAATTCGCGCCGCCGCCTCTTCATAGGGTGGATAGATCATGTACCATACCAAACTGGAGCTGAAAGTGAATGCCATACCGGATCCGGCGGACCGACCCTTGAGTTTATCCGAAGATCCAATGGAAAATAAAGGTGATCACGAATCGAATGAACAGCATCACCCCGATTAAAATGAGGATCAAAACCGGTGTTCTCTTGACAAAATCCTTCCAGTCGGATTTCTTCAAGGGGGAGTTGAATGTCTTTGGCGGTGTTTTCGTTGTCTTTCGGTTCATGAGCCTGTGGTCTTCCCTCTGAGTCAAAAGCTATCCCCATAGGCTCATGGTGTCAAGTCCGCAATGATGATAAAGGAATAGGGAATTTTATCGGAAGTTAACGGAAAAACAGAGGAAGGCACAGAGGAAGGCATGGATAAACCCAAAGTTCTGATCACTCATCCGATTCCTCGCATCGGAATCGAGCTTCTCAAGGAGCGGTATTCGGTCACGGTTCTGGAATCCAAGTATCCCCTGGAACCTGCGTTTCTGCGGGAAAAAATCCGGGGCTATGAGGGATTGATCACGCTGTTGATGGACCGGGTGGATGAACCCCTGCTGGCTGCGGCCGAACATCTGAAGGTCGTGGCCAATCATGCGGTGGGATACGAAAACATCGATGTCGATGCGGTCAAACGGCATCGGGTGATGGCGACCAACACCCCTGGGGTGTTGACCCATGCCACTGCGGAGATCGCCTTCGCCCTGGTGATCTGCCTGACCCGCCGGATTCTGGAAGCCGATCGATACACACGGGAGGGCCGGTTTACGGTCTGGGACCCGCTGCTTCTGCGGGGGGACGAACTTCATGGCAAAAACCTGGGAATCATCGGGATGGGCCGAATCGGTTTTGAAATGGCCCGCCGGTGCCGGGCCTTCGGCATGAATATCCTCTATTATAGTCGGAATCGTGCGGCCGAGGAGAAGGAAAAGGCGGTGGAAGCGGTCTACTGCGGATTAGACGAACTGCTGGAGCAGGCCCATGTGGTCTCCCTTCATGTCCCGTCCACATCGGAGACCCGGCGCCTGATCGATTCGGCCGCTTTCGACCGAATGCGGGACGGGGTTTACCTGATCAATACCGCCCGGGGCGAGATCGTGGATGAAGCCGCACTGATAAAAGCCCTGAAACGCGGCAAAGTCAAAGGGGCGGGGCTGGATGTCTACGAATTCGAGCCGGAGGTCAGCCCGGGGCTTTTCGAGATGGAGAATGTGGTACTGCTCCCCCATATCGGATCGGCCACCATTGAGGCTCGAAATCGAATGTCCGAAACCGCGGCCCGGAACGTGATCGCCGTTTTGGAGGGAGAACGCCCCCCCAATCCGATTCCGGAGCTGGCGAACCTGTTTTAAAGTCGAACGATAAATAAAACGGCGTATGTGATTGAAGCGAAGCGAGCAATCATGCAAATCTACGGAGGAGGTTGAAAATGACGGAAAAGGCTTTTCAGGATCACTATCCGGAGGATCTGAGCCACTGCTACGGGTGCGGCCGCATGAATGAGAAGGGCCATCAGATCAAAAGCTACTGGGACGGCGAGGAGAGCGTGGCCACCTATCGGCCGGAACCCTATCATACCGCGATTCCGGGTTTTGTCTACGGCGGGCTGATCGCCTCCCTGATCGACTGCCATTCCACCGGTACGGCGTCGGCGGCCGCCTATCGTCAGGAAGGCCGCGGAATGGATACGGAACCGACCCTGCGGTACGTCACCGGCTCCCTCAAGGTCGATTATCTTCGGCCGACCCCTTTGGGCGTGGATTTGGAGCTTCGGGGTAAGGTCAAGGAAATCAAAGGGAAAAAAGTGGTGGTGGAGTCCACGCTGTCCGCCGAAGGACAGGTCTGCGCCAGAGGAGAAGTGGTGGCGGTCCGAATGCCCGAATCCATGATTCCCAAACGCGGTTGAAAGGATCGGGTTTGACGGATGCATTCGAATCGCCGAAAGGCGTATGCTTTCTTTTCTCATGGATTCGGTTCAGCGGTTTATTGATCCTGGCGGCGGGCTTGTGCATGGGCGGATGGGCCTGCACCGGCCCGCCGGCCCGTCCCGACAATATCTGTGATATTTTTCGGGATCATCCCGGATGGTATGACCATGCCCGGAAATCCTATGACAATTGGGGGGTGTCCATTCCGCTGATGATGGCCATTATGTACAAGGAATCCAAATTCCATGCGAAGGCCAAACCGCCCCGAACCACCTGCCTCTGGATTTTTCCCGGACCGCGACTGTCCTCGGCCTACGGATATGCCCAGGCCCTCGATCTCACCTGGAAAGAATACCAGGACCTGACCGACAACCATGGGGCCGATCGGGACGAGTTTGAAGACGCCATCGATTTCATCGGCTGGTACTGTCACATGAATTTCATCCGGTGCCGAATCCCCAAAAACGACGCCTACAACCTCTATCTCGCCTACCATGAGGGCCCCACCGGATTCAAGCGGGGCTCCCATCGAAAAAAGCCGGAAATTATCAAAGCGGCCCGCTGGGTGCAATGGCAGACTGCGGAGTATGAACGGCAATTGAGGGCGTGTGAGGAGGAGTTTCTGAGACCCGGCGGGTGGTGGCGGTGCCTCTGGCCGTTTTAGCCGGTGGTATGAAAAAGGGCATCAACTGAAAAGATTCGGATTGGGGCTGCCGAGCAGGTCGGGAGGTGTGGAAAAGAAATCGGTGAGGATCGCCTGAAGCGCCTCAATCGATTTGGCCCGGTACACACGGGAATAGAAGGTATGGCCGAAGCGGAAATTGGCTGCGAAGTAGGGTGCGAATTTATAAAACCGGCGCAGGGCCAGGGACGGTTCGAAATGAGTGAGCAGCAGTTTCAGAAGTTCCCGGGCGGTTTGACCGTAAATCTTCGGTTCCGGTTGAAATCCTTCTGTCCATTCTGCGAAGATCCAGGGCCGGGCCGCGGCGATTCGGCCTAAAGCCACTCCGTCGCAGCCGGTGGTCCGCAGCATGCGCTCGCAGTCGGCCGCATCAAACACATTCCCGTTTCCGAACACCGGAATGGAGACCGCATCCTTGACCCGACCGATATAGGCCCACTTGGGAGGGCGGGTACGGATATCGGGTGCGACCCGGGGATGGAAGGTGAGGGCGTCGGCCCCCGCTTCTTCAAACCGCCGTCCGAATTCGGCCGCGGCTTCGGGGTCATCCCGCCAGCCGGTTCTGAATTTGACGAAAACCGGAACAGAGACCGCCTTTCGAACCGCCGAGATGATCCGCCCCGCCAAAGCCGGGCTCTTCAAAAGGGCCGCTCCGCAGTTGTGTTTGCAGACTGCGGCCACCGAGCACCCGAGGTTGATATCCACCCCGAAAAATCCTTCTGCTTCCACCCGCCGGGCCGCGATCGCCATCTCCTCGGGATCATCCCCGTATATTTGACAGACCAGGTCCGCCAACTCGCCGGTTCGCCACATGAACCCCGATTTGTGGTGTCCGTTTCCGTGGGGGATCGCCCGGGCCCCGGCCATTTCCGAAAACAGCAGCCCGTATCCGCCGAACCCGGCCACCAGTTCCCGAAAGGCGATATTGCCGAGCTTGGAAAGGGGGGCCAGCACCAGCCGTTTGGAAAGAATACGGTTTCCGACGGCGAGGGGTCTGTTGAGCCGGTCGGAAAGAGAACGGTCCGGTGCGGGCTCCTCGAATGAATGCGTCATTGACGTCATCTTCATCTATCTTGTAAACCAGGGAGGAAAAGCCGACAAGAAATCGTCAGGCGGCCGGGGCCCCGGTTACAGGGGCAAGAGGAATCGAGGCCTTGTACAGAAGGCCGCGTCCGCTGATTCGGTAGCTTTCGACCGCCGCCGGCACCACCACCGACATTCCTTTGGCGATTTCAAGGCGCTGATCGGTCTGGGGAACCGTAAAGACCACCTCGCCATCGGTGCAGAGCAGGATTTGAATGGATTCGGCGGTAAATTCGGCTGTCGCCTCATCCCGAATTGAGATGACCGAGAGGACGAATTCTTCGGCCGGAGTGGCGTAAATCCATTCATGATCATCCTTCTGTTCAGGCCGGATGATTCGAACCTCCCGGTTTTCAAAATCGAGGCGGTTTAAAAGCTCCGGCACATCGATGTGTTTGGGGGTCAACCCCCCTCGAAGCACATTGTCGGAGTTGGCCATCAATTCGATGCCCACCCCGTCCAGGTAAGAGTGGAGCCGGCCCGCGGGCAGGAACATGGCGTGGCCCGGTTCCAGGCAGACCAGGTTCAACAACATCGGAGAGAGGACGCCGATGTCCTCGGGATAGGCTTTGTGGAGGGTGAGAATCCAGCGGCAGATCGGGTTGTCGTCCTGTTGAGCGGCGGCATTGGCGACCGTTTCCTGAATAACGGCGGCGCGGCGGTCGTCGGTGAGGGTCATCAGGTATCGAAAGAATCGTTTGAGTCCGTCGGGGTCCGGGGCGGATTCGAGGGTGTCCCATTCCGCTCTTAACGCATCGGGGCACAGTTTCCGCCCCAGGCCGATGATATCCGATACTCGGCGAAAACCGCTCAGGGCCCAGAAGGCGGTCAGAGCGCAGATACATTCCGGTTTGTGGTTGGGGTCTTTGTAGTTGCGATGGGGGGCATTCAAGGGGATTTCCTGCCGGTTTTCCCGCTCAAATCCTTCTCGGGCCGCTTCTCGGGAAGGATGGGCCTGAATGGAAAGCGGCTCTGCCGCGGCCAGCACCTTGAATAGAAACGGGAGCTGATTTTGGAACCGCTCCGCAGCGGATTTTCCGAGGGTCGCTTCCGGATGTCGGCCGATCCAGTCGATCAGGGATATATCATCGGCTGCTTCCCGAAGCCGGGACGGGGCCTTGGGATGGGCTCCCATCCAGAGTTCGGCCTGAGGGAATCCGGTAGGGGCGAGCCCCATCAGTTCCGGAATGGCGGTCGTCGACCCCCATGCATAATCTTGAATGGCATTGTTCAGAATGAGAATGGTTTTCATGGGATCACCTGGTCCTGAGAGGGGTCTGAAGCAGCTTTTTCCGAAAAGCTACCATGATTTATTCCTCAATTTCAACCCATAACCGACAGGCGCTTTGAAAAACAGGCAGAATTCCCGGCAGCCTGGGAAACGCCTGCTTTTTGAGGGAGAAAGGCAAAACCGGAGGAGATGCCAATGAAAAAGAAAACCACGCGGGCCACTCAGTTTCTGGCGAAGCAGAAAATCCCCTTCGAGGTGATTCAGTACGACCATGAGGAAAAAGGAGCCGAATTCGCGGCGCGGGCCACCGGTTTTCCCCTGGAAAAAACCGTAAAAACCCTGGTAACGGAGGTCTCGGACCAGGGCTTTGTGCTGGCTCTGATGCCCGGAGATCAGCAACTCTCTCTGAAGCTTCTGGCCCGAGCGTTTTCCGCGAAACGAGCCGTCATGGCCGACACCTCCGATGCCGAACGGCTCACCGGATACCTGGTGGGCGGCATCAGCCCTTTCGCCACCCGTCAGGCCATGCCGGCGGCAATGGAGCAGACCCTTCTTGAACATGATCAATTGGTGATCAACGCCGGCCAGAGAGGCGTCATGATCAAGATGGCGCCGAAGGATATTTTGCGTGTGCTGAAGGGGCGGGCGGTCGATCTGATTCAACGGTAAGGGGCTGTTGCCAAAATCATTTGTGGGGTCCTCCGATCAGAATAACCGGTGACCTGCTTGAATAGATCTTATTGACACGATCTGCATGGATTGGTTATCTTATGTATATAAAACCGACCCCGCAAGCCGAACAAGGGAATAATCTTCTTAAACGTTCTTTTTTAATAGAATATGGAGTTTGACATGAAGACTACTCTGGATCTACCCGAGGAATTATTGAAGGAGGCCATGAATGCAACGGGCATTCCTACAAAAACCAAAGTTATTACTACAGCTCTTGAGGATTTAATCAGAAAATCGAAAATTTCCGGGTTAAAAGACTTTAAAGGGAAGGTGGATCTGGATATCGATCTTGATGAAATTAGAGGACGTCGGTGTCTGTATTAATCGATACCTCCGTCTGGATTGATTATTTCAGAAGCGGTCTTAATTGCGAAAACCTTGACGGTTTGATCGAGGACAATCTGGTCGTGACGAATGACCTCATTCTGGCCGAACTCATTCCTTTTCTGAAGTTACGGAAACAACATGAAATAATTGAGTTGTTGAATAATATTGGAAAATTAACGTTGGCAATCGATTGGGATCAAATTATTGAATTCCAATACCTATGCCTTCGAAGTGGACTGAATGGCATCGGTATACCGGATCTAATAATATTTCAAAATGCGCAACAAAACAGAGTTGAAATTTATTCCTTGGATAAACATTTCAAGTTGATGAACGATATTCTTGATTTCTCCACTCTTTAATAATTCCGCCGTCCGGCGCAGCGGCAGCGGCAAGCCCCTCGTGGGATTTCACACATTAAAATCCACGCAAAGAATGCGGAAGGCCCCCTCGGCGCCTCGGTAGACGGCGGACATGGTTCGGCAGATACAGCCGGTGGCCAGAGAGGTGTAGGGATCGGAAAAATAGGTGTCGAGTTTTAAAATTTGAAGATAATAGAAATAGCTTTTTAAAGAATGGTCGGTCCCCTTGGCCGACGGCTTGAACAGGGGATGGCCGGTTTTAGAGAAATTGGTGAATTTACAGTGGGTATGGCTGATCTGCCGCCCATCGGGGTCGAGCACATAGAGGCATTGGATCTGATCATACCGGCCGAGGGCATCCTTTAAAAATCCATTCAGCTCGTCCGGTAAAAGCCGGGAGAGTTCCGCACAGAGTTCCCGGGTGATGGTGTCGTAAGCCTCCTGGGTTTCCATTTCCAGGGTGATGTGATCCTTTAAATGGTGCAGTATTCCCCGGGAGACATGGGTGATCGAATCGGCGCAGAAATGGTCCAGCAGTCGATCCGGGGGGGCCGGGCGCGAAAAATAGTATCCCTGAAACAAATTGACGCCCAGTTCATAGCATTTGATGATATCCTCTACCGCTTCCACCCCTTCGGCCAGCACCAGGGTGCCGATTTTACCGGCCAGGCCGCTGATGGAGGCGACGATCGACTGTTTGTAGTAATCCCGGCCGACCCCGTCGATCAGTTCCCGGTCGATTTTCAGAATGTCGGGTTTCAGCGAAAGGATGCGGTCCAGATTGGAATGGCGGGCGCCGAAGTCATCCAGCACGATCAGAAACCCGAAGCGCTTGTACAATTCGACAAAGTGAACCAGATCTTTGGTGGACACCTGGGGGGATTCCACGATTTCGATGGCCACATTGGCGGGGTTGAGCCCTTCTTCCTCCACCACCCCCCGCATCCACCCGTTACCGATGGCGACATCGGCCAGGATGGATGGATCGAAATTGATGAACAGCATGTGGGCCAGGTTCAATTCAGCCTTCAGAAAGTCTTTCACTGCGGTTTTTCGGCACAACCGGTCGAATTCCAAGGCCCGATCCATCTGACGGGCGGTCTGGAACAAGGGTATCGGAGGGACTATTTCTCCGGTTTCAGGGTCGATCCCACGGGTCAGTGCCTCGAACCCGATCACCCGCTTTTCCTTAATGCTGATGATGGGCTGAAGAAAGATTCGAATCCGCTGTTCCAGAATGATGTTCCGGAAGGTTTCTTCATCGGTCATGATAAACTTTACCGTCTCCATGAAAAATGCACTTTGCTGTCGGTATCTTTTCCCCGGTTGACCTCATTTGTCAAGGGTCGGTATTCGCCCGTTCAGGCGGAATGCCATTTTTAGCTTGAAAAAAATTATCACTTGTGTCATAAACTTTCCCTTAAATCTTCTAATCAAGAAGGCTCTTGATTGAAGTTACCCTGAACCATCAGAGAAGGAGGATGCGATGCGAAGAGGCTTGTTGGGCGTTATCCTGTGTCTGGCAGCGATCCTGGCACTGACCCCGTGTGCCTGGTCCAAAACCGTTAAAATCGGTTTTAATATCCCGCTCACCGGTGACATTCCCAAGGTCGGGGAAGAGTCCAAGTTCGCCGCTGAAATGCTTCGGGAGGATATCAACAAGGCCGGCGGGCTCAAAATCGGAGATGAAACCTACATGCTCGAGTTCATCTACGAAGACAACGAGTCCAAGGCTGAATCGGCCGTTTCCGCGGGCCTGAAGCTGATCGAACGGGATCAGGTCATCGCCATCGTGGGTCCCAACTCGAGCAAGCAGGCGGTCCCGGCCGGTCAGGTCGCCAACGACAACCGCACCCCCATGATCTCCCCCTGGTCCACCAATCCCGATACCACAAAAGATCGCCCCTGGGTCTTCAGGGCCGCCTTTTTAGATCCTTTTCAGGGTCCCGTGGCCGTCGATTTCGCCACGGAACAGTTTACCGCCGATACCGCCGCCGTCCTCTATGCCCAGGCCAATGACTACAGCAAGGGGCTGGCGGAGATTTTCAAAGACAATTTCGAAAAGAAGCATGGTTCCGACGCCATCGTCGCCTTTGAAAGCTACGGCGACAAGGATCAGGATTTCAGTGCTCAGCTCACCAAAATCATCGCGGCAAAGCCCGACTTTATCTTTCTTCCCAACAACTACAATGAAGTGGCCCTGATCGTGAAACAGGCCCACGACCTCGGCTGGGACGGCCCGTTCATGGGTTCGGATGCCTGGGGCAATTCCGAGCTGATGTCCCTCTGCGGGGATGACTGCAAGGGGCATTACTTCTCCACCCACTATGCCGCGGCCGGCGCCACCGGCGCCACCAAAGAATTTATCGATCGGTACGAAAAAGAATATGGGTATCAGCCGGCGGATGTGGCCGCGCTGACCTGGGATGCCACCCGTATCGTGCTTCAGGGGCTTCAGGACCTCGACAAGCTTACCGGCAATATTCGAAAAGACCGGAAAGCCCTTCGGGACGCCATCGCCTCCATCGAGGAAATCGAAGGCATCACCGGAAAAATGAAGTTCGACGATGAGGGCGACCCCATCAAATGTGCCGTGGTGGTCAAAATCAGCGATGAGGGCGAGTTCGTGTTCCAAAAGTCGGTCTGTCCCTGATCGTGTCCCGCCCGAAAGATAAACCATAAATTGTTATTTAGTTTTGGGGCTACTGGGTTATGTGGATGTTTCATGTGATTTTTGAACCTGTAGCGAATTGTTGACCGGATTTTCTATTGTTATCGAGACGCAATGCGGTGTTGATCTGAACCTGACAGCGGAAGCGAATGCTCTTTTAAGCAGCGAATTCTGTGGATCCGATGACGGTGTCGGATCGAAAGCGGTTGTTCGAACCGGACCGGGAAATGTTCTTCTCCTCGATGTTGCCGAAACGAATACGGATCGGAAGCGAAAGCGGATTCTCAAGCGGATGGAAGTTGTGGAAGCGAAGCTTGCGGTTGAAACGAAGCGGATTCTGAAACGGAGAGCGTGTACACCTTCTTTTCCCGATGTTGAAGCGGAAACGGACGCGGCGTTGAAAGCGGACATTGATGTTCATGCAGTGCGGATGCGGTGCTGAAGCGGATGCGATTCTCGATACATTCTGTTCCGAACGATAGTGAAACGGCTTGCGGTGCGGATACTCCAAGTGGAAAACCCATTAGCCCCAAATTTATTTTCTTGCCTTTTCATGTATAGGCCCCCCGGGATGCAGACCGGAGTTCTAACCGGAATTTAGACCAGAGTCTGA
>JAABSQ010000602.1 GCA_011390315.1 Desulfobacteraceae bacterium | reverse complement strand
AAAGCCGGTTCACCTATGTAAATTCATCCAAAGACACCGACTTGACCCTTGCGGTTCGAACGCTTCCCGCCTCCGACCGGGAACTGCCCGCCCGCATCACCGGTGACGGCCGATACCGGGGTGAGCCGTTCGATCTGTCGTTTCGGGGTGATCCCCTGCTCGACCTGCGGGAGCCGGATGATCCCTATTCCCTTCACCTGGTAATGAAAGCGGCGGATACCCGGGCTGAAATATCCGGAAAAGTCCGGCGTCCATTTGATCTCAAGGGCTTCGACATCACCCTCGATATAGCAGGCCCCAACCCGGCCCGGCTCTATCCGCTGATCGGGGTTTCCCTGCCGGACCTGCCGCCCTATGACCTGAAGGGCCAACTGTCTCTGAACGACGGGGTCTGGCAATTTCAAAATTTTCAGGGCCAAGTGGGGGACAGCGACCTGAGCGGGGACATTCGCATCGACACGGCCGGAGAAAAGCCGGACCTGACCGCCGACCTCTCCTCTGTAAACCTCGATTTCGATGATCTCTCCGGCCTGGTGGGGGCCGCGCCCGGGACCGGCCCGGATGATACCGCATCCCCGGCCCAGAAGCGGGAGTCGGCCCGTGAAGCCCGGGACGGGGAGGTTTTGCCGGAAGAACCCTACGAAATGGAACGGCTTCAAGCCATGGATGCGGCGGTCGCCTTTCGGGCCGAAAAGGTGAATGCCCCCGATCTGCCGCTGGATGAGGTGGATATCGATTTCAACCTAAAAGGCGGCGGCATGATGTTCAAACCCTTGAAATTCGACATCGGAGAGGGTTCGGTGGATATGAGCCTGTCGCTTGAACCCAAGGACGGCGCCTTACAAGGTATGGTCGAGGCCGAGGTCAAACGGGTCGACCTGAAACGGCTCCTGAAGCAATTCGACATTGCGGACGAAAGCGCCGGCATGATCGGCGGCCGGGCCAAATACTGGTTTCAGGGCCTCTCCATGGCCGACCTGCTGGGTTCGGCGGACGGCGGCGCCTATCTTTTGATGAGCGGCGGCCGACTCGACAGCCTGCTCATCGAACTGGCCGGCCTGGATGCCGGCGAGGCGATCATCGCCTGGTTCGATGATCCAGATTCGGTGCGCATCGACTGCGGCTACGCCGACATCCATTCCAAAGACGGCGTCATGACCCTGGAAAAATTCATCATAGATACCGTCGACACCCTCTTTTCCATCTCCGGCACCATCCGTTTCGATGAAGAAACACTCGATCTGTTGATCCACCCCCATCCCAAGGATTTCAGCCTGCTCAGCGCCCGGTCCCCGTTGCACATCACCGGCTCTTTTGAGAGCCCGGATGTTTTCCCGGACCGCTCCGCTCTGTTCGTCCGAGGCGCCGCCGCCCTGGGACTGGGTCTGGCGGCCGGGCCCGCCGCCATTCTGCCGCTGCTTGAAATCGGCGCCGGCGACGAACCGGCGCTCTGCCAGGGAATGATCGAATCCATCAAAGAGGCCCAATGAGAAAGGAGCCTGTCTTGCGCCGCATCCCCTTTTTTCACCTCCTCCTTCTATCCGCGGTCTTTTTGCTCTGCGGATGCACCGCCGCCCATCTGACGGACGAACCGGTCGGCACTGAGGATTCGGCCCTGGCGGTCCGGGTCAAGGCGGCCCTGATCCGCTCTCTCGAAGTGAATGCCGCCTCCATCGATGTGGAATCGGTGGAGGGCGGCATTCGACTGCGGGGCTTTGTGGAAAACGAGG
The DNA here is from genome assembly GCA_011390315.1 of Desulfobacteraceae bacterium. Classification (GTDB taxonomy): domain Bacteria; phylum Desulfobacterota; class Desulfobacteria; order Desulfobacterales; family Desulfococcaceae; genus JAABSQ01. The sequence goes on along the minus strand of JAABSQ010000602.1, from coordinate 15,644 downwards.
CCCGGAAAGCGACCGCCGAACGGATCGCGGATCGAGTGAAAGGCGTGGAAAAGGTGGTGAATGACATTCAGGTCAAATGAACCCGTCTTTTCCGTCGCCCGGGAAAAACTGATCGTGATTTTCCATTTTTTAGAATTTCTGCAAGGGCTGGTGGAGGTCTTTCCGGGATGGGTGAATACATGAAGTTCAAAAAGATCTTCAAGTACATCGGCATTTTCCTGGCCGGGCTGCTGATTCTGTTGATGGTGATTCTCATCGCCTTTGACTGGAACTGGTTGAAGCCCTATCTGAACGAACGCCTCAGCGACATCAGCGGCCGGTCTCTGGTGATCGAAGGCGATATCGACGTCGACCTCGGGTGGACCACTCGAATCGAACTGGAAGACCTGCGGTTCGACAATGCCGACTGGGGGAGCGAACCACGGATGGCCCGGGTCGAAACCGCGGAGATCGACGTGAAGCTCATGCCGCTTCTGGACGGAGACATCATTCTTTCCCGACTGAAACTGAAAAAGCCCTGGCTGCTGCTGGAAACCTCGGAACAGGGCCTCGGCAACTGGAATCTCTCCCCTGATTCCGATGCCCGAAAGGCTGAAGGGCCCCCTGGAACCGACCTGCCGGTGATCGAGTCTTTGATGATCGAAGACGGAGAAATCCGGTACCGGAATCCCTCCGCAGGCACCGACCTTCAGGGCGCCATCGCCACCGAACCCGCTGAAAACGGGGGTCATCGAATCATTATCGACGCAGGGGGCGAGCTCCTGGACAGTCCACTGGCTTTCCGTTTTACCGGCGATCCCCTGACCGATCTTCAGGAGACCGGCATCACCTATCAGGCCCGCATGACCGCTGAAATGGGCCAAAGCCGGGGGGAGGCCGAGGGGGTGATTCATCAGCCCTTCCATTTTCAGGGAATGGATCTGAACGTCACCATTCAAGGCCCCGATTTCTCCACCCCGGCGGCCCTCTGGGATGACGACTTTCCCGAAACCCCGCCCTACCGGATCGATACCCATCTGATTCTGGAGAACGGGGTATGGAAGTTGACGGAATCCACCGTCTCCCTGGGGGAGAGCGATTTCACCGGCTCGGTCACCATCGACCCGACCGGTGATCCGCTTCAAATCACCGCCGATCTCGATTTCGATGTTCTCGATGTCGAACAATTGACCACGGTGTTCGGCCAGCCGAAAACCGAACCGGAAGCCCCTTCCGAAACCCCTCTGGACGCGTCCTTCCTCACCGGCCTGAATGCGGATATTCAAGTCCGGGCCGACGATATTCTCATGCCGAAGTTTCCGGTGAATCGGGGCGGTTTTCATCTTCGGCTGAAGGACGGGCGGCTTCGCATCGATCCCCTGGAACTGAAACTGGCCGGCGGTACGGTGAAGGCATCGGCTACCGCACAGCCGGCTGATCCCGGCATAGAAGGAAGCGCCGTTGTCGATTTTACAAACATAGACCTCAGCAAATTCGACATGGGCGGTGAAAACGCCGGGGTGGTCTCCGGCCGATTGGTGCTGGAACTTCCGCCGACGCAATATGTGGATCGGATTTGGGCCAGGTTGAACATCGAAAAAAGCCGTTTGCGCTACCAAGATTCGGATACGAACACCGATCTTGCCGCTGAATTTCAAACGAAGGAAAAAGACGGGGAACGCCGGGTTCAGGCGGATATCTCCGGTGAATATCAGGCCCGGTCCCTGGATCTATCAGTGTCGGGCGGTGCGGTTTCCGATTTTTTCGACCCGGAAAAACCGGTTTCTCTTTCCGCTTCGGGCACCGTCAATGAACAGCCGGTTCAGCTCGATGCCGATGTGGTGCAGCGAGAAGACGCCTGGAACCTGGAGAACATCGATACCCGATTGGCCGACAGCGATATCAAAGGGAATATTCGCTTGGATACCGGTGGAGAACGGCCCGAAATCGCGGCCGACCTCACCTCGGAAGCTCTGAATGTGGAGCGGCTGACCGCATTCGCAAAGGCGATGGCCAATGTGGGAAGACCCTCGGAAAGAGCCGCTCAAGAGGGCCGATCCGAAAGCGGAAAGGATGAAGAAACCGATTCCCCGAAAACATCCGAATCGGTCGAGCTGAAGATGCTGACTCGATTCGATGCGGACATCGAGATTCAAGCCGATCGGATCATCGTCCCGGATATTCCGCTGAAGGATGTCCGCCTTGATCTGGATCTTCAAGACGGCCGGCTCACGGTGTCTCCCGTGCAATTCGATCTGCACGGCGGCACAGTCACCGCCGAGGTCTCCCTGGATGCGGCCGATGATCCCTTGAGCGGCGCCCTGGATGCGACCTTTGAACAGCTCGATCTGGCTGAAATTCTGGACCCCTTCACCGATCTTGATTCGGATGAACTCGGCGTCCTGAGCGGCAATCTCGATATAATTCTAACCCAAAACGATCCGACGGCCCTGGACCGGGACATCCTTTTTCCCTATCTGGGCACCCTGAAAATCGAGGAAAGCCGGTTCACCTATGTAAATCCATCCAAAGACACCGACTTGACCCTTGCGGTTCGAACCCTTCCCGAGGCCGACCGGGAACTGCCCGCCCGCATCACCGGTGACGGCCGATACCGGGGTGAGCCGTTCGACCTGTCGCTTCAGGGTGGTCCCCTGCTCGACCTGCGGGAGCCGGAAATTCCTTATTCCCTTGATTTGGAAGTCAAATCGGGCCGAACCCGGGTTCGGGTCGATGGTCATGTCCGGCGAGTGTTCGAGATGGACGGAATTGATGTCAAACTGGCGATAAACGGGGAAAACCCGGCCCATCTCGATCCGTTCATCGGCCTGGACCTGCCCGACATGCCGCCCTATGATCTGCGGGGGCATTTCACCCGGTCCGAAAACGTCTGGAAGTTTCAGGATTTCGAAGCCCGGGTCGGAAACAGCGATCTGAGCGGCGGTCTTCGGGTCGTAACCTCGAAAAAACGACCGTTGTTGACCGCCGAGTTGACATCCCGGCACATCGATTTCGACGAACTGACCCGATCGAGGGCGGAAACCGTTTCAGGGCGAAAAAAAGACGGATCCCGCCGGGAAAACTCGAATGCCAGGCTGCCCGATAAGTCGTTCAATCCGGAACCGCTGACGGGGTTCGACGCGACGGTCGAATACCGGGGAGAAAAATTCAGGGTCGGCAACCTGCCGATGGAGGAGGTGGCCGTGGAATTCGATCTGGAAGCCGGTCGGGTGATGGTCGATCCCCTCGACTTCAGGATCGGGGGCGGATCGGTACACACATTTCTCGATTTTGAAATCGGTCGGGACACCGTGCAGGGCATGATCGAAAGCGAATTTCGAACGGTCGATCTGGAACGGGTATTCAGCCGTTTCGATATCGCGGAACAGAGCTTCGGAATCATCGGGGGGCGAGCCAAATACTGGATGGAAGGAGATTCCATCGCCCGACTCCTGGCATCCATGGACGGCGGCAGCTATCTCCTGATGACCGGAGGCCGACTCGACAGACTCCTGGTCAACCTGGCCGGTCTGGATGCATGGGGGATATTGACCGACTTTTTCGGCGGCAAGGAGACGGTGGAAATCGAATGCGCCTACGCGGATCTTCATTCCGAAAGCGGTGTTAAGATTCTGGAGACATTTCTGGTGGATACCGAAGACACCCTGTTTTCGGCTTCGGGAAGCATCGATTTCGAGCAGGAATCGTTTGATCTGGTCATTCGCCCGCACCCGAAGGGGTTTTCCCTTTTCACCTTTCGTTCGCCCCTGAACCTGACCGGTTCATTCCAGGATCCGAAGGTGTTTCCGGATCGATCGACCCTCCTCACCCGAGGCGTCTTTGCCCTGGGGATGGGCCTGGTTTCGGGCCCGGCTGCATTGCTGCCGCTCATCGAAACGGGCGCCGGGGGCCGATCGGGCAAGTGCCGGGGAATAATCGAAGCGCTCGAATAGAGAAAACAACCGGATGAGGAGAATGAGGATGCGCAGCGGTACTATTCGAATCTGTCTGATAACGGCTCTCTTTCTAAGCGGGTGTGCGGGCATTTTCTCCGATCCCGCAACGGACCAGGCCGAGTTGGCGGTTCAGGTCAAGGCAGCCGTCATCCGGGCCATTCCCAGAGACGCTCCGGCCATCCATGTGGATGTAAAAAACGGTACCGTTCACTTAGGGGGGTTTACGGAAACCGATACCGTGAAAAAACAAGCGGAAAAAGCCGCCCGATCGGTGGAGGGGGTGGACCGGGTGGTTAATGAGATTGAGGTGAAATGATTCCGCGCGGGAACTGAATCACCGACACCAGATCCGCCGTTTTCCTTTTTGCAGCATTTTGCGATAATAGGGTTTTCTTCCGTTCGAATACATAATTCTATGTATTCTTTTATTCAGCCGATCTTTATAGTATAAAGGGTGTATTCCGAAACTCGGGTTTTGATCATCCAAATTCTTTTTGAAAATTGAGCGATTCAGCAGCGGTTCATCCATCCTGAGGAATTATCCCATGTTATCGAAAAAGACGCGCTTGCCGGCCCTCTTCCTTCTGCTTTCAATTCTCTGGTATTGCCTCGTTTCCGCGCCCCCCGCCCTCGGGCAGGAGACCGACCGCCCGGCCTCGTTGAACGGCATTTCCGGCGATGAGATTCAACGCCTGATTCAGGTTCTGGAAGATCCCGCCGCCCGCGAAAAACTGATTCAGCAGCTCACCATTTTGTCCAAGGCCGAGGGGGAAACCGCACCCGAAGAAGAGGTGGATACGGCGGCCGCACGGATATTGCAGGGGATTTCCCAACGAATGGAATCGGTGAACGATGCCATGAGGAAAGTGGCCGGTACGGTCAACCGGTTCCCTCAGGGACTGAAATGGGCGGATCGGCAAATCCGGCACCCTGAGAACCGGGCGTTCTGGACCGAGGTGTCGATCAATATCGGGCTGGTGGTGCTTCTGGGAATCGTGATCTTCCATTTTTCCCGGTTTCTGTTCAAGCGGCCCCGCAGGGCCTTGGTAGAGAACGGAGAATTTATACCGAGCTGGAACAAACTCTTGCGCCTTTTCGCCCGGCTCGTGCTCGACCTGGTGCCGATCGCCCTGTTCGCCCTTTCGGTCTATGTGATTCTGGGCTTTTTTCATCCCTTGCCAAAAACAAGACTGGTGGTCCTGGCATGGGCCAATGCCTTTATTCTCAACCGGCTGGTGATTGTCGCGTCCCGGGCGGTCTTTTCTGCGAGAGCGCCGAAACTGCGCCTGCCCCGGTTTACGGATGAAACCGCCCATTACCTTGAAATCTGGACCAGGCGGTTTTCCGGGGTGGTCATCTACGGATATGCGGCCCTTCAGGCAGCGCTTCTGCTGGGCATGGACGAACAGTTGTATGACGGTATTCTGCGGTTGTTCGGGCTTCTGATCACGCTTCTTCTGATCGTGTTCGTGCTGCAGAACCGCCAGCGGGTGGGAGATCATCTGCGAAGTATCGGACAGCACCGAAAAGCCGAACATAAACCGGTTCTGCGCCGCACCCTGGAACAGGCGGCCCGCCTCTGGCATATTCTGGTGATTTTCTACATCCTTCTCTTTTACGGCGTCTGGGCCCTCAAGATGCCCGGCGGCGCCTACTATCTGCTGAAGGGAACGGTATTGTCCCTGCTGGCGGTGGTGATCGGAATCGCACTCCTGCGCTCTGTTCATCCTTTATTTCAGAAGCAGATTCGAATTTCCACGGATTTGATTGAACGGTTTCCCCGGCTGGAACACCGGGTGAACCAATACATGGAGATCATATACAAAGGAATCCGAATCGTTGTGATCACTCTGGTGATTCTGGCGGTTCTTCAGGCCTGGGGCGTGGATTCATTCGGATGGCTGGCCGGCGAAACCGGTAAACTGGCGCTGGAAACGCTGCTGAGCGTCATCGGAATTCTGGCGCTGGCGTTTATCGTTTGGGAGGGGGCCAATTTTTATATCGAGAGATACCTTCAGGCCAAAACCGAGGACGGGGTCACCCAGGTTTACAGCGCCAGAACACGCACCCTGATGTCGGTCATCCGCAAAGCCCTGCTGATTACATTGGTCGTCATTACCACACTCACCGTTCTCTCGGAACTCGGGGTGGATATCGCGCCCCTGCTGGCCGGGGCCGGGGTATTGGGCCTGGCGATCGGGTTCGGTGCTCAGAAGCTGGTGCAGGATGTCATCACCGGGGTCTTCATCCTGCTGGAAGATCAGATCTCCGAGGGGGATGTCGTCAGCGTCGGCGGCAAGGCCGGCCTGGTGGAGGCGGTGGATATTCGAACCCTTCGGCTTCGGGATCTCTCCGGTACCGTCCATACCCTGCCCTACAGCGCCATCGACTCGGTCAGCAACCTGACCAAGGGGTTTTCATTCTATGTCTTTGATGTGGGGGTGGCCTACCGGGAAGATGTGGACGAAGTCATGGTGGTGCTTCAGGAGATCGGCGCCGACATGCAGAATGATCCCGAATACGGAAAGGTGATCCTGGAGCCGCTGGAGGTACTGGGCGTCGACGCCTTCGCCGACAGCGCGGTGATCGTCAAGGCGAGAATCAAAACCGCCCCGATCAAACAGTGGTGGGTGGGCCGCGAGTTCAACCGCCGCATGAAGAAAAGATTCGACGAACTCGACATCGAAATCCCCTTCCCGCATCAGACGCTCTACTTCGGGGTGGATAAAGAACAGAAGGCGCCGCCGGCCCGGGTTCGGATTCTGTCGAAAAACGGCGATGAGTCTTCAGGTGAGGCGTTTCAGGCGGAACCCGAGAAACGGGAGCCGGTAAGAACAGTCGAAGGTGATGGTGAAAAGGCTTGAAAGGGTCTGAATTGTCTGAACCGCAGATAATCTTGATGACGCAGATGGACTATGATCAGGTTCATCTGCGTCATCATTGTCATCCGGATTATCTGCGGTTCAGACGAAAAGTTCAGCAGAAGATGCCTTCCCCGATTTCTCCGGAAAGTTTGGTTTTGGCTTCGTCCGCGGACCCGGCTTCCACTTCGAAGGACCGTTTCATTTCCGGGAGCGGCCCCATGGCAAAGGCCGCTTTGTTATCCGGGTTGAAATGGCATCGGTAGGTTTTGGCATTGGCTGTTTTGTAGCTGCCTAAATCGGTCATGTCCTGCCTCCGTTTTTAGAGTTGAAATTCATATTCAGGGCTTCCTGCTAAACAGATCCTCTCCCACAGATGAGGAAATAATAAAATACGGGAATACCTGTATTTTGCCCGCGGTGATTACCTAAATTTTACTTTCCCCGAAAACAGAAGGCATTCAGGAGAAAGAATACCCTGTCGCCTTCAACTGCTGATACTCCTCCGATAGATAGAAGGAAAACAACGCCGCGACGCGAACGGCCAATTCCTGGTACATCAGGGCGCCCCGGTCGTCGGTGCGGCTGAGAAAGGCGAAGAGTCCGTATTGTTCGGCGGTGGGCAGGTCGGGCAACAGAGCGGGGCTCGATTTAAAGATTGCCCGAACCGCCGCCCCCGGGTCGCCGCAGAGGATCAACCCGGCCCGGTCGGCGGTCAGTTGCATGACCCGAAAGGCCCCGACCAGGTCCTCTTCTTCGGTGCGCTTCCGGACCGCCGGCGCCGTGCCGGATTTTCGACGGTAGATGTCCTGGGTGGTGGTGAGCATGTTCTGGGCATGGAAAACGTACTGCTTGACGTTGCCGACTTTTTTGGCCATTTCGGTGGCCTGACCGGCCATCCGTCCGAATCGGCCGAGTTTGCTGAGGTAGGCGCCGACCACCGGCACCAGTTCGACAAAGGTGAGGGCCTTGTCGAAAACCCCCTCCCAGACCTCCCGGGAGGTGATCCGTTCATGACCGAACTTGATGTGGGCCAGCTCCCCGCCGATCAGAAACCGGAGCTCGGCCGGGGTCATAAACACCGGGGATTCGGTTTCAAAATGGTTCCCGCCGATCAGAATAAAGGAAGGTTTGGCTTCATACCCGCGTATGCCGGTATCCAGGTCCCCGAATGCGATGTAGGCCTCCACGGAACTCATTCGAAACAGCACGGTGCCGTCGGAGATCGCAGAGGCCACCTCCGGGTGGTTTTCCGGAGTGACCCGTTTGGCGAAGGATTTGAGGGAGCTGTGGTCCGGAACCTTCTTGGCGGCGAGCATTCCCTGGAGCTTGTGGATGGCGGTCCCTTCCCGACTGGCCGGATGGCGAATCCGGCCCTGAATGTCCTCGGGGGAAAGCGGGGAAGCCGACCCCTGAGGCGGAACCTCTGTTGAGGCCGTACCCAAACCGCCGCTCTCCAGCAGGTTCAAGACGGTATCGGCCCGGTCCCGCACCGGCCCGTCGGCCGCGGTTCGAAGCCGGCGCAGCCGTTCCGGCACCAGGGGCTGAAGTACGCCGAGGGCGCGAAGGGTGTCCACATCATCGGTGTCCGGCACCCCGCGCAGATCCACCAGCAGCTCCAACATGCGGACCCGCATCAGCTGGCCGCCCTCCCCTTTGGTGAGGTCGGCGTCCGGGGCCGGCAGCAGATCGGCCAGGGTTTCGTCCGGAAGCTCCGAAAGGCGTTCTTCCAGCAGTCGAACCGCCTCCGGCTGTTTTCCGACCCGGCCCAGGGCCTGGGCGTAGCGGATGTCGGCCATCAATCTTCGGGTCCGATTCTCTTTTTTCAGATCGGACCGGGCCCGGTTCAGCAGCGGAAGAATCAATTCGGCATGAACGGCGGAGTCCGGGGCCGCATCCTGAATCAGTCCGGCCAGGCCGATCCGGTTCCAGGGGGATAATTTCCAGGATTCCGCCCATCGGTGAAGCCGGTCTCCGCTCACCTCGGCGGGCAAGGCCCGGGTCAGGGTCAGCCATTCCGGGGTCAGCGTCACGGAATGAAACAGGGCCGGTTCCGGATCATCGGTTTCCGCCAGGTGATCGACATACATACGGGTCAGGGTGTGGAGGGGATCTCCGGAAAGGGTCACCAGGTGATGCAGCAGATCCCGGCCGTATCGAAGCGGATCCCGGTCCTTGTCCCGATGAATGATGTTGAGGCGGGCGGCCTGATAGAGTCGGTCCAAGGGCCCCGGGACGGACAACGGCGCGATCTCCTGGAACAGCATATCATTGGAAAACCGGGTCCGCCATTCGGCGCCGCCTAAGGTGACGGTATCCTTGCCGAAGGCGTCGGTGACCGCCATTCGGGATTGAGCAAGTTCCTGAAGCGCTGCAAATCCTTCGTCCGAAAATCCGGCCAGTGCAGACCGTTCAGTGGTCATCAGAAACCGCCATTCCGCATTCGGATGGTTCGGGGGCCGGGAATCGGTCTGAAGCCAGGCCAGCAGGATTTCTCCGGATTGAAGATACCCCGCCATCCAGGCGGATTCAACGGCTGAGCGGGATTCCACATACCGGCTGAGGCGGGAATCGATCTCCTCGGCCCGGCCTCCGCTGATGGCCCGGAATTGGTCCGCGATCTGCCGGCCGACAAACTCGAAAACCGCATCGGCGGTCTCCGACCCGGTCCACAAATCCGATATGCCGGTGGCGGCGGTTTCGACCACGCTTTCGGCTGTTTCCCGGGCATAAGAGAACATGTGGCGAAGTCTGAATTTTCCGGAATTTTCCGGTTTTTCCGGGTCCGTCCAATCGCCCTGCCCCAGCCACACCGTAACCCGGGATTCGGAAGGGATCAGGGCCACATGAAGCGATTCGGCCTTTCGGTGAATCAGTCTGCTCAGGCGCCCCCCCGACGCTTTCCCCTGAATCAGCCGGCCTTCTTTTAAAGGAATCACCTCGGTTTCCATCCCCTGGTCCGTTTTAAGCCATTCGGCCAAATCCCGGGCCAGCCGCTCCAGTTCATACCCGGCCGGAATCTGAAAGACCCGTTTCCGGTCGGATGTGCGGGTTTCATTGTTGTTTTCTGTTTTCATCCGGATCACTCCAATACTGATGGTTCGGCTTTATTCTTCGCCCTTCTGTGATGATGAAGTCATCGAAGAAAATCATGCAATTATGTAGTAAAAAAACCAAATTAATAACAAATATGTGGCAGCCCAATTCCAGTGGAAAGAAAGCAGAATCATTTATCCATTTATTTTTTCAAATATTTATCCTGATTCAGGCGATTTCCCCATTGTTGGCATGGTTGTTGTTAGTATATAGTACGTTATAACCGTTTGGCAAATCCATATCTTGAAGGACAGAACCCATCTCGTGAAATATACTTCCGACACACACCTCACCCCCTATCATCCGTATGCCCGAGGGCTATATGATCCGCGCTTCGAGCATGATGCCTGCGGCGTGGGCATGATCTGCCATCTGAATGGCGAGCGATCCCATGCCATCGTCCAAGACGCCCTGGAGATTCTGCGCAACCTTTCCCATCGCGGCGCCTGCGGGTGCGATGAGGCCACCGGAGACGGGGCCGGGATTCTGATGCAGATGCCCCATGCGTTTCTTGGCGGGGCGGTGGAAGGATTTCACCTGCCGGACGAGAAAGAATACGGCGCCGGAGCGGTCTTTCTGCCGCCCGATTCCGAACAGGCCGAGATCTGCGCCGATCTGTTGGCGGGTGCGGTTCAAGAAGCCGGCGGGGTTCTTCTCGGATGGCGGCGTATGCCGGTGGACAATCAGGCCATCGGGGACCTGGCCCGGCGGGCGGAACCGATGATCCGTCAGGTATTTATCGGCCGGAGATCCGGCCTTACAGATGAGGCGGCGTTTGAAAGGCAGCTGTTTCTGATCCGCAAAATAGCCGAAAAGACGGTGCGGGAATCGAATCTGCCGCAAAAGGGGTATTTCCATATCCCCGGCCTCTCCTGCCGAACCCTGGTTTACAAGGGGATGTTTCTGGCCGACCAGGTGGCTCCTTATTATCCTGATCTCTCCCATCCGGAGATGACCAGCGCCCTGGCGCTGGTCCATCAGCGCTACAGCACCAACACCTTTCCGAGCTGGGACCTGGCCCAGCCCTTTCGGTTTCTCTGCCACAACGGAGAAATCAACACCCTGCGGACCAACATCAACTGGATGAACGCCCGGCAGCACCGGTTCAAATCCGACAAATTCGGCGAAGACCTCCAAAAGCTCCTGCCGGTGGCTTTTCCGGGGGCTTCGGATTCGGCGATTCTCGACAATGCGGTGGAGGTGCTTTATCACGCCGGCCGGTCTCTGCCCCATGCGATTATGATGCTGATCCCGGAAGCCTGGCAGAACCACGCCACGATGAGCGAGGAAAAGCGGGCTTTTTACGAATACCATGCCTGCCTGATGGAACCCTGGGACGGCCCGGCCGCCGTTCCTTTCACCGACGGCACCCTGGTGGGCGCGGTTCTGGACCGGAACGGACTTCGTCCGTCGCGGTATACGGTGACGACCGACGATCGGGTGGTGATGGCCTCGGAAACCGGGGTGCTTCAGATTCCGGCGGAACAGGTGCGGGCCCGGGGGCGGCTTCAGCCCGGCAGAATGCTTCTGATCGATCTGGACCGGAAGCGGATCGTGGACGACGAGGAGATCAAATCGGAAATCGCCGGTCGGCGGCGGTATGGGAAATGGCTGGCCGGCAACCGGCTGACCCTGAATCGGCTCCCCGAGCCCAAGGATGAACCGGACACCGATTTGGCGACGATTCTGATCCGGCAGCAGGCTTTCGGATACACCCGGGAGGACCTCAAGATCCTCATCGGCCCCATGGCCCGGGACGGAAAGGAGCCCACCGGCTCCATGGGAGACGATATCCCGCTGGCGGTGCTTTCGGAACGGCCCTGCCTGCTTTACGATTATTTCAAACAGCTCTTCGCCCAGGTGACCAATCCGCCGTTGGACCCGATTCGGGAGGAGCTGGTCACGTCTCTGATCACCTTCATCGGCCCCGAGGGGAATCTTTTTGAAGAGACCCCGGAGCAGTGCCGCATGCTCCGGCTGGAAAATCCGATTCTGACCCCGAAGGAACTTTCCCGGATTCGCAACGCGGGGCCGGACGGGCTCTCCTCCGAGACATTATCCCTCCTTTTCGAAGCCGATGCGGCCCGGGATGCGGGCGCCGCGCTGAAAAAGGCCATGGACCGCCTCTGCGAAGCGGCCCTGGCGGCCGTGGATCGGGGCAGGGAAATCCTGATTCTGTCGGACCGGTCCATCGGACCCGATCACATGGCCATACCGGCCCTTCTGGCGACGGCCGGGGTTCACCATTACCTGATACGGGAAGGCAGGCGCACCCGGTGCGGGCTGATTATCGAAACCGGCGAGGCCCGGGAGATTCACCATTTTTGCTGTCTTCTCGGGTTCGGCGCCGGTGCGATCGTCCCCTACCTGGCCTTTAGAACCATCGAGGATATGATTCTCCGCGGCGAGTTGGGGGATTTGGAACCGGCCACGGCCCGGGCCCACTACATCCAGGCGGCCGGAAAAGGCATTCTCAAGGTGATGGCCAAGATGGGCATCTCCACCCTTCAGAGCTACCGGGGCGCTCAGATTTTCGAGTGTGTGGGCCTGGCTTCGAAGGTGGTGGACCGGTACTTTACCGGCACCCCGTCACGGCTGAAGGGAATGGATCTGGATTCCATCGCCGAGGAGGTTCGCCTGCGCCACCGCAAGGGGTTTCCCGAAGTGAAAATCCCCGGAGAAGAGGGGCTCGACATCGGGGGGCGGTATCAATGGCGGCGGGGCGGAGAGTCCCATCAGTACGGACCTCGGATGGTGGCCAGATTTCAACAGGCGGTTCGGGAAGAGAACCCCGAAGCCTGGCGGAAATACACCGACATCATCCATCGGCAGAACCGGGCCGGCGGCGAAATTCGGGGATTACTGGAATTCCGCTGTGAGGATGATCCGATTTCCCTTGATGAGGTGGAACCCTGGACCGAGATCGTGAAACGGTTCAAGACCGGCGCCATGTCCTACGGCTCCATCAGCAAGGAGGCCCACGAGGCCCTGGCGATCGCCATGAACCGAATCGGCGGAAAGAGCAACTCCGGGGAAGGCGGGGAAGACCCGGACCGATTCGATCCCGACCCGAACGGCGATTGGCGCAACAGCGCCATAAAGCAGGTCGCCTCGGGCCGGTTCGGGGTGACCGGCAATTACCTGGCCCATGCCGCCGACCTTCAGATCAAGGTGGCCCAGGGGGCCAAGCCGGGCGAAGGGGGGCAGCTGCCCGGATTCAAGGTCTATCCCTGGATCGCCCGAACCCGGCATTCCACGCCTTATGTGGGGCTGATCTCCCCCCCGCCCCACCACGACATTTACTCGATCGAGGACCTGGCCCAGCTCATCCATGACCTCAAGAACGCCAATCCCACGGCCAGAATTTCGGTCAAGCTGGTCTCGGAGATGGGGGTCGGCACGGTGGCCGCCGGGGTGGCCAAGGGCCGGGCCGACACGGTGCTCATCAGCGGCCACAGCGGCGGCACCGGGGCCTCGCCGCAGTCTTCCATCCGGTACGGCGGACTGCCCTGGGAACTGGGCCTTTCCGAAACCCAACAGACCCTGGTGCTCAACGGTCTGCGCAGCCGAATCACCGTGGAATGCGATGGTCAGATGAAGACCGGACGGGATGTGGCGATCGCCTGTCTTCTGGGGGCCGAGGAGTTCGGCTTCGGCACCCTGGCCCTGGTGGCCCTCGGCTGCATCATGATGCGGGTCTGCCATCTCAACACCTGCCCGGTGGGGATCGCCACCCAGGACCCGGACCTTCGCAAAAAATTTACCGGCAAACCGGAGCATGTGATCGCCATGATGCGGTTTATCGCCGAAGATATGCGAAAGATCATGGCCCGGCTCGGGTTTCGAACGGTGGCGGAGATGGTGGGCCGGTCCGACCGGCTGAAGGCGATTCCGCTCGAGGGCCGGTGGAAAGCGGCGGGGCTGGACCTCTCCCCGATTCTTTACCGGGCGGAACCGCCGCCGGCGCTGGACCCGGCCTGCTATGTCACCCGGCAGGACCATCGGCTGGACCTGGCCCTGGACCATTCATTGATCCAGAGAGCTCGACCCGCGCTGGAAACCGGGGAACCGGTGGAGATCGACCTTCCCGTTCGAAACGTCAATCGCACCCTGGGGACCCTGCTCAGCCATGAAATTACCAGACGCTACGGCGAAAAGGGGCTGCCCGAGGATACCGTCGTCATTCAGGCCCACGGATCCGGGGGCCAGAGTTTCTGCGCCTTCGGGGCCCCGGGCCTGAGCATCCATGTGCAGGGAGACGCCAACGACTATTTCGGAAAGGGGCTTTCCGGAGCCAGACTTTCCATTCGGCCGCCCGACGAGGCGAACTATCCCCCGGAGGAAAACATCATCATCGGCAATGTGGCGTTTTACGGCGCGGTATCCGGAGAGGCCTACATCAACGGGCCGGCCGGAGAGCGTTTCTGCGTGCGCAACAGCGGGGTTTGCGCGGTGGTGGAAGGCATCGGGGATCACGGCTGCGAATACATGACCGGCGGCAGGGCGGTCATCCTGGGTCCCACCGGCCGGAATTTCGCGGCCGGCATGAGCGGCGGCATCGCCTATGTGCTGGATTCGGCCGGCGACTTCGGGCGATACCGGTGCAACACCGACATGGTGGACCTGGAAACGGTGGCCGATCCGACGGAAGCCGACGAACTGCGGCGGATGATCGAGGCTCACTTCCGATATACCCACAGCCCCCTGGCCGGGCGGATTCTGAAGGACTGGAGCGGTTTCCTGCCGCAATTTGTCAAGGTCATGCCGGTCGATTATAAAAAGGCCCTGGAGCGGATGGCCGAGGAGGCGATGTACCAAAATGGGTAAACCCACCGGTTTCAAAGAATATACCCGGGAGCTTCCCCAAAAGCGCCCGGTGGCGGAACGGATACGGGATTATCGGGAAATCTATCTCCCCTTCCCCAAGGAAAAACGGGTCGCCCAGGCGGCCCGCTGCATGGACTGCGGAGTGCCGACCTGTCACGCCGGATGTCCGCTTGGCAATCTGATCCCCGACTGGAACGACCTGATTTACCGGGACCGGTGGAAAGAAGCGATTCAAATGCTTCACCGCACCAACAATTTTCCCGAATTCACCGGCCGACTCTGCCCGGCCCCCTGCGAAGAGGCCTGCGTCTTGGCCATTAATGAACCGGCGGTGACCATCGAAGAGATCGAAAAAGAGATTATCGAACACGCCTTCGAACAGGGATGGGTGGTTCCCGAGCCGCCCGAGGTCCGCACCGGCAAAAGGGCGGCGGTGATCGGTTCGGGTCCGGCAGGGCTTGCCTGCGCCCAGCAGCTCAACCGGGCCGGCCATACGGTGACGGTATTTGAACGGGAGGACCGCCCGGGGGGGCTGCTCCGGTACGGCATTCCCGACTACAAGATGGAAAAACGGATTATCGATCGCCGACTTGTGATTTTAGAGGCGGAGGGAATCGTCTTCAAAACCGGTGTTGAAGCGGGCGTTGACATCTCGATTGACGATCTCGGCGAATTCGATGCGGTGGTGATCTGCGCCGGGGCGGTCCGGGGCCGCGACATGCCCATCCCCGGCCGGGACCTGGACGGGGTCCATCTGGCCATGGAATACCTGACCCAGCAGAACCGACGGGTGGTTGGCGACGATCTCGAGGCCGGCGGAATCCGTCAAATCCGCGCCGGCGGCAAGCAGGTGGCGGTCCTCGGCGGGGGCGACACCAGCAGCGACTGTATCGGCAACTGCGCCCGGGAGAAGGCCGTATCCATT
>JAABSQ010000601.1 GCA_011390315.1 Desulfobacteraceae bacterium | reverse complement strand
CCTATTATTTGGCCTTCGGTGTTATCAGAAAAACCGACAATTCGATTCTCCATCTGTCGATCGAAATTGACCAGAAATCCGTCTCTGACCAGATCACAGAACCGCTCCTTGAGGCGACCTTCCATTTCCAAACTCTCATAAAGACCGAAGCGGGGAATCCACCACCCTCGATTGGCCGCCTCCACTTTGAGGATGTCTTGTCGAAATTCATCCATCATTTCAAGGTCCATAAGGATATTGCCCTTGAGCACCGGCGGATTACGCACCTCCCGCAGAGTTTTCAGGTTCTGGACAAAAGAGAAACTGAGAAGACCGCATAAGGCGATCCCCAACGCCAGCCAGGAGGTGAGACCGAGATTTCGGGTCAGTCGGCTCCACTGAATGGTCCGTTCCGTAAGGCTGAATAGATTACGATCCTTGGGCAAAACTTTGGAAAAAAAATCATGGAGAAAAAGACCTTTGCTGGTTCCCGGAAGCACTTCCCGTTCAGCGATCAGGCCCAAAGATTTCAGAAAATGAGAATAAGGGGTACCCTCCTGTCGTCCGCTGCTGAAAAAAACGCCCCGCAAAATAGGCGTTTCCTGATAGGGATTGTCCTGGAAGGTCGACTGGACAAACCCGGTCAGACCGGCTTTGATGCGCTCAAACTCCTCCGGAAAGAGGAGCAAGCCAGGGTCGATTTTCTGGGTATCGGATTTGTGAAACAGCAAGAGACGAAGATCCCGAAGGCGTTCTCCGACAGTATGGAAAGACCGCTCCGCAAAGGACGAAACTTCTTTTGAAAAGTCCCGATTCACTTGTCCCATCGCCTGATCAAGCGTCTTGTCCGGGAGATGATCGCAAAACTGGGTCATCCCCTTGACCAGATCGCATTTGGTCACCATGACGTATACCGGAAATTTGGCTCCCAACACCCGCATCAGTTCATCTATCCGCTGGCGAACAATTCGCCCTTCTTCGATCAGTTCATCCTCATTGGATTCGAGAAGTTTGTCGGCTGAAATCGTGACCACCAGGCCGTTGATCGGTTCTTTTTTTCTGAATTTAGCTAAAAGCACCAGAAATCTCTGCCATTCCTCCTTGTCCCGGGCTTCATCCACTCGCACGGTAAAACGGCCGGCCGTATCCAGTATCACCGCCTCTTCGAAAAACCACCAGTCGCAGTTTCGGGTGCCGGATATGCCTGAGGTTTTGTTGACTTCAGCGAAAGTGGATGACAACCGGGCACTTTTTATGGCAGTGGTTTTGCCGGAGCCGCTCTCTCCCACCACCACATACCAGGGGAGCACATAAAGCGGATTTCCCCGCTTTTTGAGATGAGACTGCCGAAGAGTGCTGATGGCTTCCTTCCAACGTTCCTGGAGTTCCTGGAACTGATCCCGCTCTTTGGCGGACATGGACTTGATTCTGGACTGGTCCTGTTCGATCACCTGCTGAACAAAATGTTGTTCACGACGCCGCAGGAGGATCTTTTTGATAAAAACGATTCCGATCCAAATACCGACAAAACCGATCAGAACGAAAAATCCGACCCACCAGGGCCACCCAAGAAAAAGAACCGCCCCGAAAACCATCAACGCCGCCAGCAGGACTAGCGTAAGGATCAACAAGTATTTGAAGATTTTAAGGAAGAGCTGTTTCATCTAAACCACCGCCTTCAATAGGCCTTCTCCGACATTGCTTAAAATAAACCGGTAAATGAAAAACAATCCTCCGAACAACAGAAGTGGAAAAACAATAAGGGCCAGGGAGAAAAACGAAAACCCCCGCCACCCCGACCTGGCGGGTTCAGCCTGATGAACTTCATTGACGTAGGCTTCAGGAAAAATTTCTCCACGTTCCAGAGAGGGAATTCCAACCGAACTGCCCGTGAGCAATTTAAGATTCGAAGTTTTGACCTGCTCCAATAAGAACTCATCCCCTTCGTTGCAGTACTGACCCTGAAATCCGAGAGCGAGGCAGAGATAGTAGACCTCCCGAACATCCCGTTGATGGGGTCCGATGGTATTGAGTCGATCAAAAAAGATTTCTCCGGCATCCGAGGTTTTAAAATAGAGCAATTGAAGCTGCTCTCCCTGCCATCGGCTTTTCTCCTTCCATGACGAACTCAATATCGTCTCGTCGATCCAGGCAAACACGGCAAAGCGGGCAAGATCATACTCTTCAGGGGGAAATTTCGCCTTTTCGGCGCAGTTTTCGCTCTCCGAGATCATCCGCCGAATATCGGATTGTACCTGCTGAAAAGGCGGATGCCGATCCTCCAATGCTTTCATCATATAAGCCACATAAGCGATCATATCCATGAAACAGTCGGTCAGCCGCATATTTATCCCCTCCCCACCACCATCAGTTCCACCGTCAGATCATCCGGTGCATCAGCCCAATACAGCGCGAGGTTCTGGTTTTTTTCTACCTGGTCCCATTTATCTCCGTGATGATCGACCTGAAAATAGATGGAGTGGGCCCGGCGCGGAAGTTCCTGGGGCGGTGTCGGCAAATGTTCCAGCCGAATCCCCGGAAGGGCTCTGGCGATCAAAATCGGCAGGGATTCCCTGGAACTTAACTTGGCCACCATTTCAATGGATTGCATCAGATTTTTCGGATCGGTTTCCGTTTTAAAAACCAGGTAGTATCGATTCCGGCCTTCAAACATGGCCGGCGGCAGTTCAGCCGAGAAATAGGTGCCGTCGAAAACCAGCGGGATGATGTATTCCGGACCGGCGGTAATCTCATCCAAAAGGCGAACCACCAAAGTTTGGGCCGAAGAAAAGCAATGCCGGAGTCGCTCGTGGTCATAGTTGGGCAACAAACGGGATCCATCAGCCAATTCTCCCAAGACATTGATATTTTCAGAAAAAGAGGTGAGTTCTCCGACCAGCTGTCGCAGAACGCCGTATATCGTCCAGGGATGAACATTCGGCGCTTCCAGAAGATGGCATAGGGATGGCACATACCGGTTCAGGGAGCGCAACGCCAGAAGATATACCATATCCCGGGAGCCGAATTCGGCGGTGTGTATACCCCGGTCTCGTTTGAGAGATTCGAGCTGCCTGGCCCTGGAGACGACTTGATCCCGAATCTCCCGCACCATTTTCATTAGCGCCCCCGCCCCTGCGGAGGACAGGGTGGGCGGGATAAATTCATCCGAAAGGGAAATCTCATCGCCTGTACGTTCCAATTGAAGAAATGGGATGAGTTGATAATCCCCCAACTGGTCTACCTCGGTTTGCCAAAACAGCTTCAGTACATAAAACAGCCGCTTTATCTCAGCAGGAGGGCCGTCCTGGTGCAAATCCTGAACCTCTTCCGGTTCCATGGTAGTGGCAAACCGGGTGGTCACCTCCGACAAGTTCTCCAGTTTGGAAAGAACCGTTACATTTTTACCTACATCATTCCATTTTTTTAACCCGATATAGACGGTGAACGGTTTTCCTCCTTCCACCCAATCTTCATCAAAGGAGCGGGCCTCTATAATGGCATTGTCCGGATACACCACATAGGTCCTGTCGGGAAAAAGGAATTCGGCGCGATGCGGACGTTCTACCGTGTTTTCGGATATAATTTTGGGGGTTTCCAATGCTCCGATTCCCCAGAAATGCGGATGGAGGAATCGGTGAAAAGGTGTCAGAATGGACTGGAGATAGAGGTCATCCAGTTGAAAATGCTGGGGCTGTAAAAACAGGCCCTGATGCCAAAATAAGGGTCTTTCCATAGGCGAAATTTTCTCCTCGGGCCATTATTTGGCCTCCATTTTCTGAATCTGTTGGGGTCCCAGTGTCAGATAGATGTCCAAAATATCCGGTTGTGCGATTTCCACCGTCTTGAACAACCCGGTTTTCTTTTTGACAAAGATCACCGGCACCCGGACCAGACGTGTGATACGATCCCC
Source organism: Desulfobacteraceae bacterium (assembly GCA_011390315.1). Lineage (GTDB taxonomy): Bacteria > Desulfobacterota > Desulfobacteria > Desulfobacterales > Desulfococcaceae > JAABSQ01. Next base: position 13,526 of record JAABSQ010000601.1, on the reverse strand, counting down.
TTCCAGTGAGAAATAACCGGCTAAAATAACAACATATTTGGCACCTTCCGCTCGATCCAGAACATAAGTGTTTTTTTCACCCGGATAGATGGTCAGTGCCTTTGAACCGGCCACACTACTGTCGGAAAAGCCGCAGTTCTTGTCCAGCAACTGATATAAACCGTCCAGATTATTGGCCATTTGATTAATCGTGTTGGGATTTCGCAGTTGATAGATGCACAAGTGAAGTGTTTTGGGTTCTCCCTCATACAGGTTTAACCGGGGGTCAGCGGTGATGTGGAGCCGAATGGCACTTTCTTTGTAAATGAACTTCGCACCATACGGCCACTCCGGTTCCACAAGATTTTTGGACTGCGAACCGCACGATCCTATCAAGGCGACAAAGGATAGAATAAGAACCGCTTTCAAAAATCTCAACACTGTCAACCTCCTTGATTTTGGGATAATTTATGGCAATTTCGCTCGAATTCTCTCAACAACTCTTCGGCAAATCGTCCGGTCTCGAACCATTTTCTGCACTTACGGAATTTTGATTCATACACTTTAAAGGATTCCGCTTTCTGGAAGGGGCCGAATCTTCGGCCGCCCCCTTCTTCGGAGATCCGCTCCGGATCCAATTCAGTCAGGATCTCCTTGACCATGGCATGGGAAGCTTCTTGAAACGCCGCCTGGGAATCCCGAAAGGCCCGCTTGATCTGGTCGATATACCCCGCCAGGGAGGTCGCATCACCGTCTCCCTTCACCCGGCCGCCGATCACATGCCGGATGGTATCCTGGCCGACCCCGTCCGTTCCGTAAAGGGAGGTCCGGATCACTTCCACCAGCTCATTGAGTGCATCGAAGACGATATTCAGGGATTCGGCCAACCGGTGGAGCTGCTGTTCGGACCTGACTTCGCCCTCATCGATCCGCTCCCCGAGGAGGAGGGGAAAAATGCGGGACAGCACCGACACCTCGATATCGTCCTCACCTTCGGGCCTACCGGCGGTACTCGCCGAAGACGCGAACATCGCAATCAACCCGTCCAACTGTCGAAGCGCTTCCTGCTCGGAGAGTTCGGCCCACTGCTCCGCAAGGCGATCCGCAATCAATTCATCGGCATGGGAGGGGTCCGAGGCATAGATTTGTCGCAGTTGATCGGCAAGCTCCGATGGGACTTGGGTGTTTTCCATGTGCCTTAGTCCTCTTTCTCTGAACCGCCCGGTCTGAGGATAACGGTTTCGGACATAATATCGTCCTCGTCATCGTCGTCTTCTTCGTCGGCGTTCTCGGGGGCAGGGTGAGCTTTTGCAATGGAGACGGGGGTCGGTTCTTCGGCTTTTCCGAAGGTGCTTTGTTGTTTACGGGATACGATGATCGTTTCAGGGATTTCTTCATCTTCGGATGCGGAAGGCGCCGACGATGTTTCAACCTCTTTTTCCGGAGATTTTGCCGCTCCATTATAAGGTTTTCCGGTATCGGCTTTTCCGGTCTGGGATTTCCCGGAACTTCTTCGATGAAGCATCACTGTCTCTTGTAAATCATCTTCGAGCCCGGATTTCCTACTCGGTTCTTTCTTTGCCTTACCGGTAGAAAGTACAACCGTCTCCATGAGATCGTCACTCTCGTCCGCCTCATCTTCCGGCGCAATTCCGTGATTGGAAAGGGCCTCCGGTTTTCCTGATCCCGTACCCTCCCGGCCCGCCATGACGGTTTCAACCAGGTCGTCGTCTCCATCCGCTTCTTCCGGAAAACTTTTCTCCTCTCCAGATTCGGCGCCGATCTCAAATGATCCTCTCTGCAATACCACCGTCTCAGCCATTTCCGATTCAGAAGTTCCGGCGGTGAAATCTTCAGCTTTTCCATCCGGCGCTTCCTTCGTTTTTAAGGAGGCCGGACGTATTATCTCCGTCTTTGGCAGCTCCGGTTCGATCGTTTCGTCGGAATGCCTTTCTTCGATCTTCGTCGAGCGTACCTCTTTCAACGAGTTCCGGTTTAAAACGACGGTAACCGCCAATTCTTCTTCATCGGAAATCAATTCTTCTTCCGATGTATCCTCAAGGGGAAGAGATTCTTGAGCATGTTCGGAAAGCCGATTTCTCATTTGAACCAGAATATGATGAATCGCCCGGTCTTCCTGAGATATTCGAGAACTGAGCTGACCGGATGAGCGTCTTTGGAACAGCATTTTTCGTATCTCAGCCCGCAACAAATCCAGCTCCCGAATGAAATCCTCCGGAATCACCGCCTGAGAGGGATTCAGCCCTTCCCGGAATAGAGACAATCCCATTTCAATGGATTTTTCCCATAGCGCGCGTCCTGTATTCGGTTTTCGATTTGCATCCGGTTTCCAATAGATGTTTTCCGGATAAAAGACCGGATCGAGAGCACCGCCGGGCCGGTTTTTTCCGGAATCACCCGGGAAAGGGTTTTGTTCCACCAATTTTTCTGCGGCCGAACAGATCGTGGTCGATCCCTGGCGACGATTTAAAACCAGAGTAAAAAGCCAGATCAACCCTAAAAAATAGTAGCCGTAAGCCGGAGAGGACTTCGGAAAAGACGGGGGTTTGGCGGTATCCTTATCCAGGTCATCTTGAATTAACCGGACTTTGAAACTCCAAGTTCTCGGAATCATATTGCAGGCGCCCGCCGCTTGAATCCAGATTCGGTCCAGAGAGCACCCGAGTTCGGGATGCTGATAACCTTCCAGATTCGGGAATACCCGATGGACGATCTGGTCCAGAAAAGCCATCTTCAGAAAAAATATTTCTAAAAAATGATCCTGATCGTCGATCAGGAAAAACCCGTTTCGATGATCCCGCTCTTCTTTCAGCAGTTGAAGGGAATGGGCTCTATCGAGTTGCTGGTCTTTCAGAAGGCGCTCTTCAATGGACTCAATCGGGGCCCCGGAAATAATGAACAGGAAATCGAGGGCATTCAGCAGGTCGGATTCAAAAATCAGCATAGTCTGTTTCCTCCTTTGGAGCCTGCCCCGCATCCAATAGATGTAGCCGATGGGAAAGGATGAAACACCGAGGAAAAATTGAATTTAATGGAAAACCGAAGTCAATTCGTTTCCTTGCTGTTGAAATTGAAGATGATTTTTTTGGCAGCGACCCGGTTTTTTTAACGAGGCCTCAATAACTGAAGAAAACTTAGCTTGGAAATAATATTTACCAAATATCAATAATTGTCAAGAAAACTCCTGCACAATATTTTCGAGGAAAATCCGGAAAGGAGAAGCGATCTTCAGAGGCGGCTGAAAAGGAAAAACCGGGATCAGATAATGCCGACCTGATCTTTTTGAATCCACCCGATTTTGCCTTCGGAAAAGAAGATTCGAACGAACCCGTCCTTTTCTTTTTCGACGCGGATTTTGGTGCCGGCATGAAGAACGAACAATTCCGTGGCCCCCTCGGTAAGGCCGGACCGGACGGACACCTGCTCCGGCAGGATAATGCCCTCGCGAATGTAGGTGTCTTCATAATAATGGTAGGCGGCGGTGCCGGTGAAGATCAGGGTCACAAAAAGGAGAAAATATATGGGCGTTTTCATGACTTTTTTCCCGCGGATGAAACGAACAAGCACCGCCGACCAGAAAAGAAGGTTCATGGCAATGGCGATCCGCCGAACGAGGGTGGGACTCAACAGGAATTTCCAGAAGAAGAGAATCCGGATCAGGGAATGCCCCCGGTCCGCCCGTGCGTCTTTGGTTCGGGACAGCGCATAGGCATAGTTGAACTTAAGATCGGGGTCCTCCGGAATCAGTTCCAGAGCTCGCTCGTACCATAACATCGCATGGCCGAGCTGATTGCTGCGAAGGTAGGCATTCCCCAGATTGTAATAGAGCCGGCCGTTTTGAACGCCGGCATCGGTGATCTTTTTAAATTCCGCCACCGCCTGTTCGTAGTCCCCTTCCTGATAATACCGAATACCGTCCAGAAAAGACTGTGTGGGTGGATCGGCATGAGAGGCCGCAGCCAGGCACAGGACGACCGCAAAAACCCATATGATCCGCCGTATTCGGAGCTGAAAAGAAGGGATCATCTGTTTAAGGATTTCACCAGCCCCCGGGTTTCTCTCAAGAGCCTTCGCCGGTCCTCGCCCTCCATGATCCGGCCCCCGAACCGGGCCGACTCGATGGTCTCCAAAAGCCCCAGCGCATTGTCGATGACCTCCGGCGAGTATCCCCGGCTGATCAGGATCGAGCGGACCTCGGAACAGGTAAGGGTTTCCCCGTATGTGTCGGCCCTCGCCAATACAGCGGAAACGACCGCCCGGTAGAGGCAGGCATAAAAGGCTTCCCCCGCCGCTTCATTCGCCGCCGCCTCCCGAAGCGCTTTTTCGGACCGTTCCGCCATCCGCCGGGAAGGGGAATCGGTTTTTCGGGACAACGCCAAAGCGGCCTTGGTCAAGCCGAACACCGCCGGCGGAATCATCAAAAACAGCAGAAACCATCCGCCGGACATCGGACGGCGGGTTTTCAGGGCATCCAGATCCTCCTTGAGAGGAAGAATATCCCGGCCGGTAAAGACCACCTGATCCTTGCGCGGCGTGACCGCCGGCGGCGAGGGGGAGATCACCGCCAACTGATCCTTTTCATCAGCCGCCGCCACAGTAAGTTGAAGGGGCCGGGTGAATTCTTGAACATAATCCTCCCGGTCGGTATCGAAATAGACCAGGGACACCGGATCCAGCTGATATACCCCCGCATTCATCGGAACCAGGGCGATTCGGAACACCTTTCGCCCGGTATATCCGGTCGGTTCCAGACGGACCGCCTCCTCGGGGGCGTCCTTATACACCTTGAACCCATCCGGAAGAGGAATCATCGGTTCCTCGGCATCGATGATATTGCCGGCGCCCTGAATAAGAATAGAAAGGGTGGCGGAATCCCCCACCTTCAGTTCGTCGGTTTCGATCTGCGATTCGATATCAAAGGTCCCCACCAGGCCGGAAAATCGCCCGTCTCCTTTATACGGCGGAAGGGGGCGAACATCCACCGTCACCGGTTCGGTCGCAAACCGCCTGGTTTCAAACCGTCCCCGGTTGAGCCCGAAAAAAGGGTCGGAAAAATTTCCGCGCCGGCGGCCTGAATGGATGACGTCACAATTGAGAATCGCGGGTTCGATTTGGTGCACCCCCGAACCCAGGGACAGCAGAATGAAATCGAGTTCGATCACATGGTATTCCCGGTTCTCGACGACGGTGGTGAAAGTCCGCTGGTCTTCGAGCCTCTTCGCAGTGAAGCCGTCGAAAGCCGGTTCCTGAAATCGGGGATTGGCGATCTGGACCCGCTGATAAACCCGAAAAGAGTAAACGATCTGTTCCCCTTCATACGGCGCTTCATTGGAGACTCGGGCTTCCACAAAGACCTCTCGGCCTTCGGCCCGATCCGGTTCTGAACGGGAGGTCACCCTCACTGAAATCGGTTGGGTTCGAACCATGGCGCCGCCGGATTGCACCGGCAGCGGGGGAATGGTCAACTCCCCCCGGCGCAGCGGCATCAACACATAGGTGTAGGCATTCTCTCTCGTGAATCGCCCATTGCTCATATTGATGTTGGCGGCGCTTCCCCGGGAAATGATATCGAAGTCCTGAATGGATGAGACATCCACGGTTCCGTCTCCTCCCCTTATGGAGACCTTCAATTGAAGGGATTCTCCAATGGCGACTTGAGTGCGGTCCACCGAAGCCTGAACCTCGACATCCTCGGCATGCACCGCACCGGAAATCAGGAGGAGGAATCCCAGGATCAACAGCTTAAATCGGCCTGCCATTCTACCAATCCTTTTCCACCTTCGGCTGCCCGTAAAACGGAATCATGGCTTTACCGGGTTGATCCTGAAGCCGGTTCAAAATTCGGTCTGCCTGAAGGGATTGCGCGCTGTTTTGCTCTTTGTTCTTTTCTCCGGATGCGGCCGTTTTCTCATTCGGGGATTCCGAGGGCTCGGAAGGTTCAGGTTTTTCCCCGGCGGTCTCTTTTTCTCCCCGATCCTCACCCTCGGATGATTCCTGCGAAGCATCAGGTGTCGGCTCCGGTTCCGCGCCTTGATCCTGAGAAGGCTGGTTTCGAGCGGTCTCTTCCTGTTTCCGTTCTTCCGGTGGATCCCCCTGCTGATCTCGGGAGCTCGGCGTTTGCTTTTCGTCTTCGGATTTTTTGGATTCTTTTCGGTTTTGATCTCCGGTTTTCTGCTGTTGTTGTTGCTCCTGCTGTTTTTGCTGCTCCATCACCTTTTTCACAAATTCGATGTTCTGCCGGGCATCAAGATCATCGGGAGCCAGTTCCAGGGCCGCCTGGTAATGGTCGATGGCCTTCTGAAAGGCCTGTCTTCGAAATTCGGCATTGCCCAGGTTATACCGGGCCTTGTGTTTCAGCTCCGGCCCCCCCTTTTCCTGAGCCAGCCGGAAATTGTGGACCGCGTTTTCATAATCCTCCAGCCGGTAGTAGGCGTTTCCCATGTTGTAGAGAATCTTGGGGTTGTCCGGATCATCCAGCTGGGCATCGATGAATAACTTCAAGGCTTCTTCGTAGGCCCCCCTTTCATAAGCGGCCACCCCTTCCCGGAGCGCATCCGCCCGGGCGAAACCGGGCCAGCACATCAGGACCATCAACACGACCGCCCCGGTTTTTGGGCGGGTCGATTTTAAAAGCATTTCAATCACAAGCACCATCACCGCCAGGAGCAGGGCCCACTGGTATCGATCCTCCCAAACCTGCTTTCGGCCGCCGGTCAGGGTCGACCGCTCCATTTTCCCCAGAATCTCCCGGGTGTAAATGACATCCAAATCCATATCCCCGGCCACCGAGCGTACATAGGTACCGCCGGTCAGCACCGCGATTTTTTGCAGAGTTTCCTCATCCAGCCGGGTGACGACAATCCCGCCGGACGGGTCTTTTTTAAAACCGCCCCCCTCATTCGGCACCGGAACCCCGCCCCGGCTGCCTACGCCGATGCAGAACACCTTAATGCCCCGGTCCCTGGCCGCCTCCGCGGCCTGAATGGGATCTCCCCGCCCGGTATGCTCCCCGTCGGTGATCAGAATCACCGCCTTTTCGGTAGCGGCTTCGGGGTCGAATCCGGCCAGGGCGGTTCGAACGGCGGCCTCGATGTCGGTTCCTCCCACCGGCATGGTATCCGGCGTCAGGGTGGATAAAAACAGGTGAAAGGCCTGGTAATCGAGGGTCAACGGACACTGGAGGAAGGCGGTTCCGGAAAAAGCGATGAGACCGACCCGATCCCCCTGAAGCATGCTCAAGAGATCATAGACCTCCCGTTTGGCCCGATCCAGCCGGGTGGGCTGAATGTCCCGGGCCAGCATGCTTTTGGAACAATCCAGAGCGATCATCAGGTCCACCCCCTTCTGCTCGATCTCCTGCCAGTGAAATCCGTACTGCGGCCCGGCAAGGGCCAGGGAAAGAAAGGCCGCCGCCGCCAGGACCAGCCCGGCCTTGAGCCATCGCCGGTGGGACGGAAGGTTCGGGATCAGGGTCTTCAATGCCCTGGCGGAGGCAAATCGGGTGAGAATCCGCCGCCGCCGCTTCATTCCGTAAAGGACCACCAGGAACAGAACCGGCACGGTCCAGATCAGAAACAGCATTTCGATTCGGGCAAACTTCATGGCACTTTCAGATACCTCGTATGGGCAAGAATCACCCAGCCGCAAAGTAGCACAAAGGCGGGCAAAAGAAAATACGGGTAGAGCTCCCTCGATTCGGCAAACTCCTGAACCTCCACCTCGGTCTTTTCGAGCCGGTCGATGGTATCATAAATCTGCTGCAAACCTTCGGTGTTTTCGGCCCGAAAATAGAGACCGCCGGTCTTTTCCGAGATCGATCGCAGGGTCTCCTCATCGATATCCACCTGCTGATAGACATACCGCTCTCCGAAAAAAGAATCCCGGACCCGAAACGGGGCTTTGCCCCGGGCGCCCACCCCGATGGTATAGATTTTGACGTTCTTTTGAACCGCCACCTGAGCAGCCGCCTCCGGGGAAATTTCTCCGGCGTTGCTTCGTCCGTCGGTGAGAAGAATAATGACCCGGGACTTGCTTTCGATATCCTCCAATCGTTTCAAAGAGATGCCCACCGCATCCCCTACAGCCGTTTTTTTTCCGGCCGCACCGATTTCAACCCGCTCCAGCACCGTAATCAGTGCGTTGTAATCCCGGGTCAGGGGAAGCTGGGTATAGGCATGGGTGCCGAAAACCACCATGCCGATGCGGTCGCCGTTTCGCTTTTCGATGAAATCGCGAACCACCCCCTTGACCGCTTCCAGGCGATCGACGATCTTTCCGCCCCGGCGAAAGTCGAGGGCCGCCATGGACTCGGAAATATCCACCGCCAGAACGATGTTGATCCCCTCGGTCATCACATTCACCCTGCTGATTCCCCACTGGGGACGGGCCAGGGCCAGGATCATCAGGCAGAGGGCCCCGTATTTGAAGGCGGGCGCCAGCCAATGCAGCCGAAGGGCCGTCGAAGTCACCCTTTGAACGGCTGACCCCAGTCCGGACACCCCCAGGGCCGGGCGGAATCCTCCGCGACGGCGGTAGGCCCAGATCGCCGGAATCAAAACCAGAAGCACCAAAAGACCCGGAAAGGCAAAGCGAAACATACCTGTCGATTACGCCTCCTGAGCGGGCGTCGGGGTGGTCTCCCTGACGAATCGCCGGGCAAAAGCCAGATGATCCTCCATAGCGCGCACCGATGCCGGTGAGCCGGCATACTTGATCGGGTCCGCGGTCTCCAGAAGCGACCGCAGTCCCTTCCGAAGCGCCGGGTCCATTCCCAGGTGTTTGATCTCGGGAAGAAGTTCTTCGGTGGTCATCTCCGGTGCATGGATGCGGTATCTGGCTTCAATATATTGTCGCAGTACGGCGGACAGCCGGAAATAAAAAATTTTCCCGTCCATCCCCTCCAGATTCACCAACTCATCCAAAGCGGCCAGGGCGGTCTCCTCCGGGGAAAACCCGGGTGTCGTAGAGACCCGAAGTCTTCTTCGCCGATGTTTCCAGATAAGGAAGGAAAAGACCGCGGCGGCCAGAACCGCCGCACCGGCCGCCGCGTAATAGAGCGGAGTCGGATCGAATCCTGCAGGTTCCGGCGGTTTGATCCCGTGAATATCGGTCATGGGCGCCGCCCCGTCCGTCGGTTCGGTTGAACCGGCCGCAGGCGGCGCATTCGGGGGCTTCGGGGTATCGGGAGTATCCTGCGCGTCCGCACCGAGTCCGAAGACCGGCATCCAGGTCAAGAGCCCGATCAAGAGCCAAGTCAAAAGAAGGACAGACAACAACCGCTTCCCCGCCATCATCGCCTCCGCCGTTCACGAATTCGAAAATACCGGGTCAGGGCATCGGCTGCCGAATCGCCGGTATGAATTTCGATGCAGTCGATGTTGCTCCGTTTGAGACCGGCCACGGTCTGTCGGTATTCCTCTATTTTCCCCGCCTGGTAGGCCCGTCGAGTCTTGGGATCGGAAGCATCCAGCAAAACGGTGTCGCCCGTTTCGAAATCCCGAAGGGTGAGAATGCCGGCTTCGGGAAGGATGAAATCGCCCGGGTCGGACAGGAGAATGGAAATAATTTCATGCCGCTGGGAAGCGGTGCGAAGCTGCCGGTGATAATCCCGGTCGAGGAAATCGGAAATCAGAAAGGCCACCGTCCGCTTTCGGGCCACCCGCCCCAAATAGGCCACCGCATTTTGAATATCGGTGCCGACGCTGTCGGGTTCGAAAGCATAGATCTCTCGAATCACCCGCCAGACATGGGCCGACCCCTTTTTAGGAGGGATGTATTTTTCCACTTGATCGGTGAACAGGATCACCCCCACCAGGTCATTGTTTTTGATGGCGCTGAAGGCCAGAATAGCGGCCACCTCCGTCGCGGTCTCCCGTTTCAGGTGGTCGGTGGTGCCGAAATTCCCGGAGCCGCTCATATCCACCAGGAGCGTGACCACCAGTTCCCGCTCCTCCCGGTAGCGTTTGATAAAGGGTCGCCCCAGACGGGCGGAGACCTTCCAATCGATGCTCTTGACCTCGTCTCCGGGGCTGTACTCCCGCACCTCTTCGAATTCGATGCCGGCGCCCCGGAACACCGACTTGTACTGACCGGCCATCATGGCATCCACCATTCGAGCGCTCTTGAAATGGATCTGTTTGATTTTTTTGATGACTTCGGGCGGCAGCATGGCGTAACGAAAAAAATCGGGTCAGGGGACTTCTACCGAATCAAAAATATGGGCGATAATCTGTTCCGGGGTGATATCCTCGGCCTCGGCCTCATACGTGAGAATGATCCGGTGTCGCAGAATCGCCGGTGCGATAATCTTGATGTCCTGAGGGGTCACATAGGCCCGTCCCTGAAGAAAGGCATAAGCCCGGGCCGCCAGGCTCAGAAAAATGGTGGCCCGGGGGGAGGCCCCGAACTGAATATAGTGAGCGATATCGATTTTAAAATCGGCCGGGGTCCGGGTGGCGAACACCAGGTCCACGATATAGTCCTTGAGTTTCTCATCCACATAGATGGATGAAATCAGACCCGCGATCTCATCGATCTGAGCCGGATCCAAGACCTGGGCCACCGGCGCGGGAGGATCGAATCCCACCCGCTTCATGATCTCTTTTTCCTCGATCTTTTCGGGATAGCCGATCACCAGCTTGAGCATGAATCGGTCCACCTGGGCTTCGGGCAGGGGATAGGTCCCCTCCTGCTCGATCGGGTTCTGGGTGGCCAGCACTAGAAACGGATCGGACAGGGGAAAAGTGGTTTCACCGATGGTCACCTGCCGCTCCTGCATCGCTTCCAGCAAAGCCGATTGAACCTTGGAGGGGGCCCGGTTGATCTCATCCGCCAAAATGATGTTGTGAAACAGGGGGCCCTTTTTGATGGTGAAATCACCCGTCTTGGGCCGGTATACCTCGGTGCCGATCAGATCCGCCGGCAGCAGGTCGGGGGTGAACTGGATCCGTTTGAAATCCGCATACACGGTATCCGCCAATGCTTTCACGGAACTGGTTTTGGCCAGCCCGGGCACCCCCTCGATCAGGATATGGCCTTTGGTGAAAAGGCCGATCAGGAGGCCGTCCACCAAATCCCGCTGGCCCACCAGCACCTTTCCGATTTCTTCACGGATGCGGTTGACCAGAAGATGGGCCGCTTCGATTTTCTGTTTCAATTCTTCCACCGGCTGAAATCCTCCTTCAAAAGCACTGACTACACGTTTTGCAAAACTTATTATTTAAGAAAATCCCCGGGTCTTGTCAAGATGCGGATTTAAGGTCGTGCGGATCGGATCTCGGGCCGGAAAGTAAGCGCATTTTCGAAACCACTTGAAAACCCGCTTCCGTCGGGCTATATTCGGCGGATCAGCGAAACGGCTTCATTATCGCGCCCGACACCCAAGTCATGCACACAACGGATCATGCCATCATTTTTACACCAGATCAAGGCGCTCGTCCCCGGCTTCAAAAGGGATTCATCCCCTCCTCCCGAAGATCAGCGGACCCTCATCGGCAGGCTTCTTAAAGAAAAAGAGATCGTCACCGATGAACAACTCCGCCGGGCATTGGATGTCCAGCAGGAAAGACGGGCCCAACTGACTCATCCGCTTCAGCTCGGCATGATCATGGTCGAACTGGGGTTTGCCGAAGAAGACGAAGTCGTCCGGGTCATCAATGAGCATTACCGCCTTTCGGCCACCTCCCTTTCAGACAATGTCGATGAGCTGATCCGAAAAAAAAAGGGGGTTCCCCTTCTTCGGATTCTGACCCACCCCATGCCCATGTGGTTGCAGCTGTCCGTCATCACCACCCTGATCATCGCCGGAACCATCGTCTCGCTGAGCCTGATCACCCTGAAGGAACAGCGGGAACAGCTCTACCAGCAGACGGTCAAGATCGGCAAGGTGAGCCTCAATTATTTCACCAACAATGCGGGCATTCTCCTGCTGGAAGACAATGTCCTGAAGCTCAACAACCTGATCACCGAAGCCACCTCCGTGGAGGGCATTCGGTATGCCGCCATCATCGATCAAAACGGCGTCATTCGGGCCCATACCAATCATTCCCTCATCGGCGAGCGGTTCGCCCCCTTTCATCCGGTGAGCCCGGCGGTACGTGACGGAGACCATTCCTATTTCGATTTCGTATCCGACACCGGGGAGAATATCCTGAACCTCAGCCGCCACATTGTCTTGAAGGGGACCGTTCTGGGGGAAGTCCATGTGGGCATCTCTCTCGACTTTATTGAAGAACTGGTCAGCGACCGCAGCACCGATCTGATTCTGGTCAGCCTCATCACCGTATTTTCGGGGATTTTTATTGCGGTGCTGTTCGGACTTCATTTCACCAGACCCATATCCAAACTGGTTCAGGCCACTCGGGAGATCAGTAAGGGGAATTACCACTTCAAGGTAGACCAGACCCGAAAAGACGAAATCGGCAATCTGGCCCATTCCTTCAATAAAATGAGCCATGAACTGTGGGTCAAATCGCTGATGCAGAAATCTTTCGGGAAATATGTCGGAACCGAAGTTCTGGAAATGATCATGGTCAATCCGGAAAGCGAATGGCTGAAGGGACGAAAAAGCCAGGCCACCATTCTTTTCACCGATATTCGCGGATTTACCGCCTATTCAAAAAACAAGGAACCCGAGGAAGTGGTGGATCGGCTCAATGAGTATTTTGAAATCGCCACCAACACCATTTTGAAATACGGCGGGTATGTGGATAAATTCGTGGGGGATGCGGTGCTGGGGGTATTCGGGGTTCCGATCCATCACGAAGATCACCTGGAACGGGCGGTTCAGGCGGCCCTGGAGATGAACAAAGGGTTCTGTGAAACCGGGCGGGACTGTTCGGAGTCCCTTCTCAATTCGGTGGGCATCAGCATCAACACCGGGGTGGTGGTCTCAGGCAATATCGGATCTCAGGTCAAAATGGAATACACCGTCATCGGCGACACCGTCAACATCGCCTCCCGGCTGAATGCGCTGGCCGGACCGGGGGATATCATCGTCTCCACCGTCATTTACGAGGCATTGAAGGATGTGCTGGAGGTGGAAATTCGACCGCCCCAGCAGATCAAAGGCCGGACCCATCCGGTGCCGGTGTATAATATCATTCGAATCAAGGAGAAGAAGGGCGCATGAACAGACCGGTGGTCATCGGGGTCATGGGAGGGGGGCAGGCTTCTTCGAAATCGGTCGAGGCCGCCTACCGGCTGGGGAAACGGATCGCCGAACAGGGGTGGGTATTGCTCAACGGCGGGCGCAACGCCGGCATTATGGCGGCGTCGGCGCAAGGGGCGAGCGAGGCCGGGGGATTGACCCTGGGGATACTGCCCGACGGGGATGACCGGTTCGCTTCCCCGCACATTCAGATCCCGATCATCACCGACATGGGCAGCGCACGGAACTGCATCAATGTGCTGTCGAGCCGGGTGGTCGTGGCCTGCGCCGGGGGCGCCGGAACCTTGTCCGAAATCGCTCTGGCCATAAAATTCGGAAAACCGGTCATTCTGTTCAACTTTGAAGTCAAAGATCTCTC
>JAABSQ010000600.1 GCA_011390315.1 Desulfobacteraceae bacterium | reverse complement strand
TACTGAAAAAATGCCGGATTTCTTCATCGGTTGCGAAATTTCCCTTTTCGGCTGCTTCTAATCCTTTTTGAATCGCGGCGATTTGCCATTCTTGATTTTCCAGATACGCCTGAACCGCCTCCGCAACTATCAGAGATTTGGATTGCTTCGTCGCCCTGGAAAATCGCTCAAGTTTTTCCCCGAGGGTGTCGTTCAGTCGAGCGCTTACTATGGATGCCATTCTCTCACCTCCTTCTGTGCGGCTTGAAGATTCTATATCCATCCCAAAAAATAAAGACAAGCCATTTAACAGTCAATCCGCCTTTTCCCAACTCAAGGGATAACGCACCCAGCAAGCCTGAAAGCGACTGTTCCTACTTTCTTAAATCGATCACATGGGTCGAGCAGGAGATGCATGGGTCGTAGGCCCGAACCAGCATCTCCAGCCGGTGCGTGATGGTCTCTTTCGATTCTTCGGCGATGACCGGCACATAGGCCCGCATGTCCGCCTCGAGGTTGGCCAGGTTCTGGGCCGTGGGAATCACCATATTGGCCGAGAGGCATTTGCCTTCCTCATCGTATTCGTATTCGTGAAAGAGAATCCCCCGGGGCGCTTCCACCGCGCCGACCCCCGATCCGGCCCGATCCTTCACATTTTCATGCTCTCGACCGGGTCGAATCCCCCCATTCACCAGGGCGTCGATAAGATCCCGGGCGTCCTCCAGGCAGTGGACGCATTCCACCACCTGGGCGATGGTGTTCGTAAAGGGCTTGTGGCAGGGGTGCGTCAGCCCCAGATCCTCGGCGGCGGTTTTGGCGCCGTCGGTAAGCTGCCCGTAGTTGTTGTTGAACCGCGCCAGGGCCCCGGTCATGTATTCCGGCCGATTCCAGCGGGCATACTTGGCGGTGGAATAATCCACCGCATACTCCTCGATCACCTCCCGGTACCGGTCGGGAGACACCGGCTCATCCCGGTCGCTGGAGAGAATCTCCCCGTCATAGAAGGCGTATCGGTCCGGATGGGTCAGGGAGACGTATTCGGTTTCCCGCTCCAGATCCGGAAGGTCGATTCCCTGAAGCGTCCGAATGGTGTCTTGAAGATCATTCAGACCTTCGGCGATCCGGTCCTTCATGGCTTCCAGATTTTCGGCCTGATGCACAAAGGTAAATCCACCCGCCACCATGGCGATGGGATGGGTGTGGCGGCCCGCCACCACTTTGCTCAGGTCATATCCCAGGTTTTTGAGCCGCATGGCCCGCCGGACCATTTCCCGGTCCTGATCCACCAGGGGAAAGACGCTGGGAACATCGAAAAAATCGGGGCCCGCCAGAAAATAGATGTGCAGAATATGGCTGCTCAACACCTCTCCGTGATAGGCGAGCCGCCGCAATAGACGGGTCTGATCGCTGATGTCCACCCCCAGGGCCGCTTCGGTGGCCTTCAGTGCCGCACACTTATGGCTGACCGCACAGATGCCGCAGATCCGCGAGGCCATATGGGTCACCTCATGGTGGTGATGTCCCCGAAGAAAGGCCTCGAAAAACCGGGGTGCTTCCACCACTGAAAATCGAACCTGTTCCAGGGTCCCGTCCTTGATTTCCGCGGTGATGTCTCCGTGCCCTTCGATTCGGGTGACGTGGTGGACTGCGATCGAGTTATGCGTTGTCATCGGATGATTCTTCCTCTTCGTCGGGTTCGGAGGTGTCGTTGTATACGGTGAATTTGGCCAGGATTTCCTTCCGGGTCAGCGGATTTTTCCGGGCGACCTCCGCCATGATCGGGTGGAGGTCCTCCCGAAAGAGCACCCGGGCCGGCGCCTCGGTATTGGCCTCGTCGATCAGCCCCCGGCATCCCTGGCAGGCATCGCCGTAGGCGGTGCAGACGGCGTTGCACCCGCACCGGGTCACCGGCCCCAGGCAGACCATTCCCTTTTCATAGACGCAGAGGGTGTCGTTCAGTTTGCACTCCACACAGACCGGCTGATTGGGCGGGTCATAGGACTGGCCGGTCAGGATATGTTTAAAGACCGTTTCAAACTCCGGCAGGCTCACCGGACAGCCTCGAATCTGATAATCGACCGGGACCACATCCGAAACGGGCCGGGCGGGAATGGTGTCGATGTGGCCGCCCGAATCGCCGTAGACCATTTCCACGACTTCCTTCATGGGCCATCGGTTCTTGAGCGCGTTATGGCAGCTGATGCTGGCGCATGCGCCCAGAGAGACCAGCGTCTCCGCCCGCTCCCGAATCGATTGGATCCGCTCCACGTCCCGTTTGCGGGTGATCGACCCTTCGCAAAAGGCGATGTCGTATTCGTCGCTTTTTTCGGACATCACCTCCCGCCATTCGACCACCTCCACATGGGACAGCAGGTCCAGGAGTTTTTCTTCCATCTCGAGTACCGACAGCTGACACCCTTCGCAGCAGGCGAAATCGAAAAAGGCGACCCGCGGCTTCTTTTTAAAATGTATCATGCCTCTCCTATGTGAATTCTTTCAGGCGGTGTCCTGATCCTTTTCCGGCGCCCAGACTTCCCCGGCTTCGGTCCGCTTCAGCAGATCGGCATACCGAAACACCGGTCCGTCCTGACAGACATAGAGATCATTGAGCTGGCAATGACCGCATTTGCCGATGCCGCATTTGAAACGCCGCTCCAGTGAAAAATAGATCCGCTCCTCCGGCAATTTCTTTTTCAGCAGGTCCATGGCGATGAATCGAAACATCACCGGCGGTCCGCAGGCGGCTGCGATGGTATTTTCAGGATCGATGTCGATCTCCTTGAGCGGTTCGGTCACTACCCCGGTGCGGCCTTCCCATTCATCGTCGGGCTCATCCACGGTCCGGTAAAAATCGAGGTCCGGATTCTCGGTCCATTGTTCGGTCTCTTCCCGAAAGAGGATATCCGACGGGGTTTTGGCCCCGTAGACCACCATGAACCGGCCGTAATCGTCGCGGTTGTCGCAGATGAACTGGATCAGGCCGCGCAGGGGCGCCATCCCGATGCCCCCGGCGATCAGAAGGACATCCTTATTCTTCATCCGGTCGATCGGGAAACAGCCCCGTCCGTAAGGTCCGCGAATCCCCACCCAGTCACCGGGGGTTAGATCCGCGATCGCCCGGCTGACGTTTCCCATGGACTGCACGCAGAGAGCGAAACTCTCCGGCCGGGTGGGCGAAGAGCAGACCGATATCGGAGCCTCGCCGTATCCGAAGACCGACACCTGAACGAACTGGCCGGGGTGGTGATTGAGCGGCCGTCCGTCTTCAAATCCCAGCTCGACAAAGGTGGCGGAAGGCTCCTGACGGGTGGTCATCACCCTGGCCCGTTCCGGAACATAGAAAATACGGGTACGGTCGACGGCCTGGTTTTTAGCCGGCTCAGCCATTTATGCCTCCTTTTGCGCCGCGGCGATTAACCGGTTGGCGACATCCACGAGATTGATATCGGCGGTGCAGGCGCGGCTGCAACGGCCGCATCCGGTGCAGTACGGCCGGTCGAACTGCCGGTAGAGGTAGAGGAATTTTCGCTGCCACCGGTGCCGGACCCGCTGCCACCGTTCGCCGCGAAAATTGTGTCCGCTCGCCACCAGGGCGAAATCGAGAAGCTGGCACGAATCCCAGGTACGGTACCGGGCGCCGCCGCTCAAATCCGGCTCGATGTCATCCACCATATCAAAGCAGAAACAGGTCGGGCAGGTGGTATTGCAGGAGCCGCAGCTGTAGCACCGATCGGCGGTCTCCTTCCAGACCGGGGTCAGCCCCCCGACTTCCAGAATATCGGCGATCTTCTCCACCGGGGCGTCGAATTCCGGAACGATTCCCGCGGCCTTTTCCCGGCGCCACTGCTCGGCCGCGGCTTCGTCTTCTTCACCCGCCTTCCGGGTGTCGGCCTTTTCCAGAAGCGCTGCTCCGGCATCGGAATGGACCTCCACCAGGTAGCCGTCTTCCATGGGCGTGAGAAAAAGATCGCAGGGATTCCGGTTCGATTCGGTACCCACCTGTGTGCAAAAGCAATACGAATCGGGACGGCAGTCGAGCCCGATGAGGGACGCCCGCCGGCGATTGGCGGTCCAGCGGACCTCGGCCGGGGGCTGGGAATAGGCATGATCCAACGCATCGATGCCTGAAAGATCGCAGGGATGGATTCCGAGCAGGACAAACGGGGACGAATCGAAATGCAGATCCAGTTCGGGGGGCGAATCCAGGGTGAAAGAAAAGAGCTTTTCCCGAAGCGCGGCAAAGGTTTTTTTGGGAGGGACGGTGGTGGTTCCGTAGTCGGGGGCGAAATCTTCCGCCCGCGCCAATCGGCCGAACCGGTAAAATCCCGGCTGGTCCGGCCGTTCCCGAGGGCCGATCACCGGCTGTTCCGCCATGATCGCCTCCAGAAATCGGGTGAAATTCGATGCGGGAATAACGCGATTTTCCGGGGCCGTCATTTTTCCGATATCTCCTTTCGAAGCGATTCCAACCGTTTGATATGCCCCTTTTCCTGAAAGATGACCCCATCGATGGCCTCCCGTTCCGATTTCGGCACCACCCCTTTTATGTGCTGATAAAAATCGATGGATCGGTTTTCGATTTTCAGCCCGTATTCGATCGCTTCAGAGACATCCGTGATCCCTGCCGCCTTTTCGACAGCTTCGTTCGGGGATTGAAATACCTCGTCTTTGACGAAACTTTGCATATAGCTTTCGGTTTCACCGGCATAACTCTCGGGGAGTTCATGATCGGAGAGGTCCTGCCGCATCTCCTGGAAGGTTTGAATATGCTGGTGTTCCTGGTCCAGAAGGAACTGAAACACCTGTTTAATTTTTTCGGGCAATTCGGTCCTCAGACAGGTCTCGTAGAACTTTACTCCCTGACGTTCGATTTGGACCGCCATTTCCAGCACCTCGCCGGCCCGAAAGGTCGATTGGGTCATGATGGACTCCTTTTTTTCTATCGTGCCGTATACCCGCCGTCGATCACCAGTTCACTGCCGGTGACGAATTTGGCTTCATCCGATGCCAGGTAGAGAATGCCGTAGGCGATATCCTCGGGTTGGCCCACCTGGCCGACCGGATGCTTTTGGGCGAGCTTTTCACGAAACGCATCGACCCCCTCCTCGGATCGGGAAGCGAGTTCTTCCACCAGCGGGGTCCAGATGTAGCCGGGGTGGACCGAATTGACCCGAATCCCCTCTTTGGCATACAAAAGCGCATCGGTCTTGGACATCAACCGCACCGCCCCTTTGGAGGCATGGTAGGCGGGCAGGTCCGGCGCACTGACGATTCCGTAGATCGACGACAGATTGATGATGGAGCCGCCGCCGGATTGTTCCTTCATGTAAGGGATGGCGTGCTTGGTGCAGAGAAAAACGCCTTTCACATTGATATCGATCACCTTTTGCCAGTCGGCTTCGGAAATCTCGTGGGTCGGTACATTGGTCCCTGAAATTCCGGCATTGTTCACCAAGACATCGATGGCCCCGAATCGATCCTTGACCTGTCGAAAAACAGTGGAGACCGCCTCTTCATCCGAGGTGTCGAGATGCCAGAATTCGGCTTCTCCGCCGTTTTTCCGTATTTCCTCGACCACCTGCCCGCCTTCATCATCGATAATATCGGTCACCGCGGTTTTGGCGCCCTCCTCTGCCAGCAGGATACAGGTCGCCTTGCCGATTCCCCGGGCGCCGCCGGTGATAATGGCTGTTTTATTTTCTAAACGTCTCATCATACCTCCTTTTTTTCATAGATTGCTGTTTTCAGGATTTCCCAGTGTAAATGAACTTTTCCTTCCCGATCAATACGGTCAAACCTGTATTATTCTATTTTTTCGGCTGAGCCGAACAGGTCCACTGTATCCGGTTTTTGGGGTTATCACCCCATATACGGAATGCCGATTCTGATGGCAAACCGCGTCGGGGTCGAGGATGAGATGCATTACCGGGGCGGCTCCCGGGTGGTCGATCCCTTCGGCAACTCGGTGGCGATGCTCCAGACTATCCATGCCGGAGGAAGGCATGTGAATCCTGAATGGAAGACGTCGGCAGGCAAAGATGACAAATGATATACTGCAATGGCTGAACCGAAATTCATCCCTGATTTCGGCTTTGTCCAGCCTGTTCATGGTGCTGATCCGGGTCTTTTGTGCCTATGTTCTCTATTCCCGAAACCGTTCATACCCATCGGATGACCTCTTTCTGGCAGCGTCGCAGGGTAAAAAGCTGGATGAAAGATCTCTGAAATATTCATGCCCGATTCGATTTCTACAAAAGCGACCTTTAAGCCGATCCACCGAGGGGACATCTGATTGTCAGGAAGGAAGCGTCCGACGAAGCGTTTTCAGCAAATCGACTTGTCTAAAGGGTTTCAGAAGAAACGCCTGGGGCATCTCCTTGTGCTCCTTTGCCAGGATATGGGGTTCATCGTATCCGCTGGAAAGAATCACCGGCAGATCGGGCTGCAATGCGCGCAGGGCGGCCAGGGTTTCCCATCCGTTCATACGGGGCATGGTCAAATCGCAGATTACGCCTCGAATCACATCCCGATATTTACGAAAAACCGCCACCGCCGCTTCTCCATCCGGGGCGGTCAGCACCGTGAACCCCAGACGCGTGACCATCGCGGAAAACATCTTCAGAACGTCCGGATCATCCTCCACCAGAAGCAGGGTGCCGGACCCGGTAAAATCCGGGGGGACGTCCGAGGTATCCCCCCCGGTATTC
>JAABSQ010000599.1 GCA_011390315.1 Desulfobacteraceae bacterium | reverse complement strand
GATGACGGCGCCGCCTTTTGCGGCAGAAGCACCCGAAACCGGCTGCCTTTTCCCGGTGTGCTCTCCACGGCCACGGCGCCGCCGTAAGCGATCAGTATTCCCAGAACCACCGCCAGACCCAGCCCTCGACCGGTGAATTTGGTGGAATAATAGGGATCGAAAAGCTGATAGACATCGGATTCGTCGAGCCCCACACCGGTATCGGCGATCTCCAGGCAGGCGTAAGTTTTCGATGTCGGGCTCCAGCCCACCGGAAAGAGGAATGGGGAGCGGAGCTCCTTTGGGCCCGCCGTTTTCACCAGGATGCGGATTTCTCCCGGGGTATCCCCGATCGCCTCGCCGGCATTTTCGATCAGTTGGGAGAGGATCTGACGAATCTGCGCCGGATCGGCTTCCACGACCGGACCCGGCGGCGAAAGGTCGGCATGAATTTGAATATGAACCGACTGAGAAGCGCGGATCAACGGCAGGGTTTCAGCGCACAATCGCGACAGGTCAAGGGGCTTTGAAACGCCCACGATCTGTCCGCGGTACGCCAGCATGGCCCGGCTGATCTCGGCCGCATTACCGGAAGCGGTGAGGGCCGCCTTCAGCATGTCTTGATGTTCCGAACCCTCGGGGAGATCCTCCAGCACCATTTCAATATTGCCGATCACCGCCCCGAGCAGATTGTTGAACTGGTGGGCCACGGCCCCGGCCATGCGGCCCAGGCTCTGGGCCTTGCGGATTTCATACAGCCGCCGTTCGCATGCCAGCCGTTCGGCCTCGGCCTGTTTTCTTCGAGTGATGTCACGGGAGACGCCGGTGAAGGCCGTCGGCCGCCCCATTTCATCCCGAACCAGGGTGGCATTGATTTCCAGCCAGACCATGCGGCCGGAACTGTGGCGATGTTCGGCCTCCACCAGGACCCGGTCGTCGGGAACCTCGCCCGCCGTCACCTTGCCGAAGGCGGTCAGCACCTTCTTTTTGGTTTCCGGGGTAAAAATTTCATCCAGTCCTTTGCCGGTATCCGGCCCGGCCGGATACCCCAGAACGGTTTCCACCGAATCCGACACAAAGCTGTAGGTTTGACTGGTCAGGTCATAGGTCCAGATGATGTCGTTGGATTTTTCCACCAACACCCGATAACGCGCTTCACTCTCGCACAATTTTCGGGTGCGCTCCTCCAGGAGATCCTCCACCCGAAGCAGGGCCCGTTCCCGCCGAGCCCGGTCGCATAATTCAATAAGGTATTCCGGTTCAAAGGGCTTTCGCAGATAGGCAGCGGCGCCCCGCTTCATCCAATCGACGGCCGACTGCTGAGAATTGGGAGCCATCATAATTCGGGCGCAGTCGGGTCGGTGTTTCGCAAAATCCTCCAACAGGGTATCGCCCGGTCCGTCGGGCAAATCGTGGGCGATCACCGCCACCTCGTAGAGCGCCTTTCGAAACATCTTTTGGGCGGCGCCGATCGACCGGGCCGTATCGGCATGATACCCATGGGCCTCAAAGGCGGTTTTCAGGCGCCGAAGCAGGGGTTCATCCTCATCGATCAACAGGCAGTGAAGAAAATGACGGGGCTGGCCGCCCGCAAGCAGGGTTCTGACCTGTTCAGTATACTGTTTGCCACTCACCGGTGAGGGTAAAAAGGCATTGGCTCCTAAGTCGGCGGTGATGCGGGCGGCCTCGTCCCCGGAAAAGGTGGCCGACACCACCAGAACCGGCACCCGGTTGAGGGGTTCGTGCTCCGGAGAGCGCAAAAGCCTGCAGAAGCGCCAGCCGTCCAGGTTCGGCATATAGAGATCGGTCACGATCAGGTCCGGAGGGCCGTCCCGGTCCATGGCCGTCAAAGCCGCTTCGGCGTCGATGAAGGTCCCCGTCCGAATGCCTTCGGTGTCCAAAAGCCCGGCCAGGACATTGAGCTGGGTCGGATCATCATTCACCACAATGACAAACGGGGGTCGGGTTTCAGGACCGGTCATGTCCGATCTCCGTTGACGCTCCAATTCAGAAGGGGTTCCAATGCCTTTGTAAGTCGTTCAAATTCCGCCCATAGTCGCGGCGATGCGGCTTTTACGCCAATCCAATCCTCGGCCTTCAACCGATCCTCCATCTCCGCCGCCGTTCGGCAAAAGGATTCGCCGCTCAGATTGGCCGAAGCCCCTTTGATGGAATGGACCAGATGCCGCAGGGTCTGGAAATCTTCACTTTCGATGCTGTTTTGCAGCGCCTCCATCCGCTGAGGCATGTCTTCAAGAAATCCATGGACCACGCTCCGGACCAGGTCTTCCTTGTGCATGAGTCGATTCAGCAGGGCTGTTTTGTCCAAAACCGGAATTTCCGCTGAAGCGTCGAGGGATGAGGCGTGAGGAATCGGATCCCCCTCATTGGAATCGTCGGCCCTTTCCTTCAGCCACCGGTTCAGGGCGTCGGCCAGGGCCAGCGGCTCCACCGGCTTGGAGATATAATCGTTCATGCCCGCCTCCATGCACATTTCCCGGTCCCCCTGCATGGCATGGGCGGTCATGGCGATGATATGAACCGCTTTGGCTGTTTCTCCGGCCCGACCTTCTCGAATGGCGCGGGTGGTTTGAATGCCGTCCATCTTCGGCATTTGTATATCCATCAGGATGATATCATAGGTGTTGGCTTGAAGGGCCTTCAGCACTTCGGCCCCATCGGCCGCCACCTCCCCGTGCAGCCCGAGGTTCTTGAGAATGCCCAGGGCCACCTGCTGGTTGACGATATTGTCTTCGGCCAGAAGAATTCGAATCTGCTCCCGCCGCAGTTCCCGCACCGAATGTCGAGTGATGATGGAGGGGGCCTTTTTCAGGGCCGACTGCCCGGCCAGCACGGCCGCCAGGCTGTCGAAGAGTTCCGACTCCTTCAGAGGCTTGGTCAAATAAGCGGCGAACCCGATGGCCGCCATTTCACCGGCATCCCCCCGCCGACCCTGGGAGGTCATCATGACCAGCCGCACCCCCTTGAGCAGTTCATCGTTTTTAATGGTTTTTCCCAGAAGGGCGCCGTCCATGCCGGGCATCTGCATATCGAGAATCGCCGCATCGAAAGGATCCCCCTGTTCCATGGATCGGTACAGGACCTGAAGGGCCTCGGGCCCGTCGCCGGCTTCGGCGGTTCGAGCGCCCCAGCTTTCCAGACGGGTTTTCAGCACCTCCCGGTTGGTGGCGTTGTCATCCACCACCAGGATGCGGGCGCCCCCTATCCGGGCCGGGGGACCCGCCTCCTGAGAGATGTCGCCCTGCTTGGCGAATCGCGCCGTAAACCAGAACTCGGAGCCGCTTCCCGCTTCGCTGTTCACCCCGATGTCTCCGCCCATGAGATCGGCCAACTGCCTGGAAATGGCCAACCCCAGACCGGTGCCGCCGTAGCGCCGGTTTGCGGAACTGTCGAGCTGGGTGAAACTTTCAAACAGTCGCTCCTGTTTTTCAGCCGGTATTCCGATGCCGGTATCGCGCACGGAAAAACGGATGACCACCGTCTCATCGGTTTCGGATGCCGCCGTCGCCCGAACCGCGATCTCCCCCTGTTCGGTAAATTTGATGGCGTTGCCGGCCAGGTTGATCAGAATCTGACGCAGCCGGCCCGGGTCCCCCTGAAGCAGAGCCGGCACCTCGGGCGCCGCCGCGCAAACAAACTCCAGGTCCTTTTCATGGGCCCGAACGGCCATCATGACGGCGAAGTCATCGAGCAGGGCCCGCAGGTTGAAATCGAGCATTTCCATATCCAGCTTGCCGGCCTCGATCTTGGAAAAATCGAGGATATCGTTGATCAGCGACGACAGGGCGTCCCCGCTCAATCGCGCCATTTCGGCATACCGGCGCTGCTCATCGTCGAGGGGGGTATCCATCAACAGGCCGATCATTCCGAGGGCTCCGTTCAGGGGAGTGCGGATTTCGTGGCTCATGTTGGCCAGAAAATCGCTTTTGGCCCGGGTGGCCGCCTCGGCCGCCTCTTTGGCGATCTTCAACTCCTCGGTGCGCTTTCGCTGGGTGATGTCTTCGAGAATGCCCTCGTATTGGATCGGCCTTCCGTGCTCGTCCCGAACCAGATGGCCGCTCAGGCTGATATGGATGATGTCGCCGTCTTTTCGATAAAACCGGGTTTCAAAATTTTTGACATACCCGTTTCGCAGCATGCTTTCTCTGAGCTCGTCCCGCTTCTCGGGATTGACATAGAGCTGATCCCGAATATTGGTCACCAGCCGAATCATCTCTTCTTCGGAGTCGTAGCCCATGATCCGCACCATGGCCGGGTTGGCGGTGACCAGTTTTCCATCCGGTGTGGTCTGAAAAATCCCCTCGGTGGCGTTTTCGAAAATGCCCCGGTATTTTTTTTCCGACGCCCGCAGCGCCTCCTCTGCGATCCGCCGCTCTCGAATCTCGGTCTGCAGCTCGCGGTTGGCCTTGGCGAGTTGGCCGGTGCGCTTTTCCACCCGAATTTCAAGTTCGTCCCGGGCCTTTCGCAAGGCTGCTTCGGCCTGCTTGCGATCGGATATATCATCGGCGATGAGCAGAATCCCGCTGAGGACCCCGTCGGGCCGGCGCAGCCCGTTGACGCTCATGTTTACCGGAAAATAGGACCCGTTCTTTCGCACATGGGTCCATTCCATCTGCTCGGCGCTGTTGCGGACCCCGTATTCCAGCAGAATATCGATCACCCCGGTGATCCGGCGGCCGGTGGCCTCGGAGAGTTTTCGGCTGTGGCGGACCAGTTCGGAATCGAGCAGAAACAGGGCCGGCGTCTCCGTCTTGATCACCTCGGAGGCCCGATATCCGAGCAGATTTTCGGCGCCGGTATTGAAGACCTGGATAATGCCGCGAATGTCGGTGGCGATGATGGCGATTCGAGTGGCCGAGTTGAGCACCGCCTTGCGCTGGGCATTGGCCACCTGAAACCGCCGAAGGATTTTTTCGGTCTCTTCGAACTGCTTCACTACCAGGCTGGCGGTGATTTCAGCGGCTTCCCGGGCTACCCGAATCTCTTCCCGAAGCATCTCGTTTTCCCGGGATATTTGGGGAAAACGGTCGAACGGTAAAAACTCGGCGATCTGGATATTGGGTTTCATGGATTCACATCGATGCCGTACGCATGCGTATCATCTCATCCTTTCTCTTCAGATTCGGAAATTCCGGCCGGAACCCCGCAGGTCCGCCGCATGGACGGTACAGACCAGACAGGGATCAAAGGAGCGGACCACATGGCCCACCTCCACCGGATCACCCGGGTCCCGCACCGGGGTTCCCACCAGGGCCTCTTCCATGGCCCCTCGCACCCCGTTTCCGTCCCGGGGGGAGGCGTTCCATGCGGTCGGGGTGATGATCTGGTATTTTTCGATGGCCCCGTCCCTGATCCGCACCCAGTGGCCGAGGGCGCCCCGGGGGGCTTCCAGCAGACCCGCCCCTTCCCCGTCTTCCGGCTCCCGGGCGGCTTGATAAAAGGGCTCCCGCTCCCGATGGAGTTCGGACAGCCATTGGTTCAGGACCGGCAGAAGCAGGGCCGGTCTGACCAGCCGGGCCAGTTGGCGAACCATGGCATCGGGGCCGGACCGGCCGACCAGATCGGAAAACAGCGGATGGTCCGCCACCATCAGCTCGGCCAGGGGGCCGGTTTCCACCGGCAGCCCGTCATACCGGGGGGCCTTGCACCAGGAATATTTTCCCCCCTCGCCGCCGGTGGCATAGGGGACGGTTTGCCCCTGCATGGGATGAAGCCGCCCCTCGTCTTTAAACCAGGAGCAGGCGGTCTCCTCGGTGATCTTTTCCGGGTCCAGGGCGGACCGTCGGATGCCCGGAGCGATGCCGCCGGGCAGAAAATGGGTATTTCCGTTCACCGAAGCCACCTCGGTCTCTTCGGGCATCTCCAGCACCCCGAAGCTGATGAAGTTGCCGTGCCCCTGTCCGATTCGATCCAGCCCCGCCTCCCGGCTGAAGCGAAGAAAAAAGCCGACCTCGCTGTTCCGATGGGCCCGGGATTCGTCCAGCCAGTTTTCCAGGTCCGCCTTCGACCGGACCTCGGCCCACCGCTCCACCGAACACCCCAGCACCCGGTCTTCATACCACTTTCGATAGCCGTTCAGCAGGTACCGGCACTGGGCTGTTTCACTGCCGTTGGGAGACGACACCACCCCGCCGGGCACCATAAATGAAGAATGGGGCCACTGCCCCCCGAGGATGGCGATGATCTCCACCACCCGGGCGGTTTCCTGAATGGTTCGCACGGCGGTTCGACCCCGCAGGGGCTGATACCGCGCCACCGCCTCGGCATACATGGAATGATCCCGGTATCCTTTTCCGGCGAAATCCGACATGAAGATCAGAAATCCGTGGCGCATGTCGTTCTGAAGTGTTTCCACCCCCAGGGCCAGGTTGCGGATTTTTTTTGCCGGACCCGGCGGCCGAACCTTGAAGATTCGGTCCAGGGCCTTGGCCGCGGCTTTGAGATGGGCCGTGCTGCAGATACCGCAGACCCGCGGGGTGATGACCAGCCCGTCCAGGGCGCTTCGGCCGATCATGAGGTTTTCGAAACCCCGGTACATGGAGCCGACGCACCAGGCATCGGTGACGACGCCCGCCTCGATTTGAATGCGGACCTCCAGGTCGCCTTCCACCCGGTTGACCGGAAAGGTGTGAATGGTGGTTCCCATATCAGATCCCCGTCTTTCTCAGCTTCAGCCGCTTGGGCGCGGCGGCGGCTGCGATCCCCTTATACGCCAGGTAGTGGGCCCGGTTGACCCCGTCGGGCAGTTCGATGGGAATCCCCTCGATGTTCCGGGTTTTGAAAAACGGGTACTGCTGAGGAAAATCGGGCCGGGTGCAGCCGAAGCAGGGCACCCCCACCCGGGTTTTGGAAGAGCGGCGGTTCCAGAGCAGCTTGTTGCAGGGGCCGTAGACCAGGGGTCCGTGGCAGCCGAGATAGAAAAAGAGGCATCCTTTTTCGCCGAACTCTTTCTCCTCCACCCGGTATTCGTGGTACTCGTTCCGGGTGCAGCCCTGATGGACCATGGTGCCGTACCACTCCAGCGGCATGTGGTAGGGGGTCAATTCCAGGGCGCCTTCCGACACGACGGTCTGAATCGCGCCGGCGACCACCCCGGGATGGCAGGGGCATCCCGGCAGATTGATGACCGGCATGCCGCTGCCGGACCTGAACTTCTTCCCCAGAAATCCTCCTGAATCCCATTTGTGAAACTGAAGCCCGGTGGCTTCGATTTCGCCGTCGGCCCCCACCCCCCCGAAGCTGGCGCAGGTGCCGACCGCCAGAACATACCGGGCCTGCTTGGCCAGGCCGGCCAGCAGATCTTTTTTGGGTCTGCCGAACTGGGTGTCGAACATGCCGGTGCCGGAAGGGCCGCGAATGACCGATCCTTCCACGCAGAGAATGTCCAGCTTCCGCTCCCCCGACAGGATCGCCTCGTGAAGGGTTTGCCGGTCCGCCACTCCGATGTTGGAAATGGAGGCGTGCCAGAGAAGGTCGATATTCAGGGTTTCGAAAAACTCGGCCATGTTAGGCAGGTCGGAGTTGAACAGGGACCAGGTGTCCCCCCCGCATCCGCCGCTTTGCAGCCAGTAAAGGGTCAGGGCGCCGTCTTCGGTTTCGGTCTGATAATCCATTTTCTTTGAACCTCTTTCATCTCGAACAGGCCGAGGAAAATTTTCATTGGTATGACCCTGTACCATGGCACAGGCGGGGCGGCGGATCAAGGACTTTCCGGAATTCGCTACAAACCCCTATAACCTATTGCAAGTCCCCCGCCGTCTTGAAAACGGACAGATGCCGCCTTGACATCGGGCCGGGGTTCACGTATGGGAAAAATCATATCTTACTGGGAGGATACTATGGGCTTCAATCTGAAAAACCGGAGTTTTCTGAAGTTGGCGGATTTCACCCCCAAAGAGATTCGGTTTCTGCTGGATCTGTCGGCGGAACTGAAACGGGCCAAATACACCGGAACCGAACAACCCCGGCTGGCGGGCAAAAATATCGTCCTGATCTTCGAAAAAGCCTCCACCCGAACCCGGTGCGCCTTTGAAACCGCGGCATTCGACCAGGGGGCGAGGGTCACCTTTCTGGGGCCCACCGGCTCTCAGATGGGGGCCAAGGAATCCCTCAAGGACACCGCCCGGGTGCTGGGCCGGATGTACGACGGCATCGAATATCGGGGCTTCGGTCAGGAGCGGGTGGAAGAACTGGCCCGATATGCAGGGGTTCCGGTCTGGAACGGTCTCACCAACGAGTATCACCCCACCCAGGTGCTGGCCGACCTGCAGACCATGGAGGAATTCTCGGACAAACCCCTGAACCGGGTCCGGTTCGCATACCTTGGAGACGCCCGGAACAATATGGGCAATTCCCTGTTGATGGGGGCCGCCAAAATGGGAATGGATTTTCGCTCGGTCGCGCCCGATAGCCTTCAGCCGGACCCCGGCCTGTTGAAAACTGCCCGGGAAATCGCAAAGACCACCGGCGCAAACCTGTCGATCACCGACTCGGTGGCCGAAGGGGTCAAAGGATGCGACTTTCTCTATACCGATGTCTGGGTCTCCATGGGCGAGGACGAATCGGTCTGGAAAAGCCGAATCGATCTCTTAAAGCCGTATCAGGTCAATGATGCGGTCATGGAGATGACCGGCAATCCCGAGGTTAAATTTCTTCACTGCCTGCCCGCCTTTCACAACCGGGACACCGTCATCGGCGAGGAGATTTTCAATCGGTTCGGGCTGGCGGCGATGGAGGTGACCGAATCGGTGTTCGAGTCGAATGCATCCGTGGTGTTTGATCAGGCGGAAAACCGGGTCCACTCCATCAAGGCGGTGATGGTGGCGACCATCGGGACTTGAAAAACGCTGAGATTCTGTCTAACTCCCGCTTTCAACATTTGTGCAGACGGAGCCTTCTTCTTCCATGTGTTTGTAGAAACTTGCAAAATCGATTTGATAATTGAAATCATCCCGTTCTTTAAATCGCTGCCCTTTGATATCCAGATTTCTGACCAGAATTAATTCTTCCGTGATGTTGGAGGCCCCCACGATCTTCATTCCCGACGGCGCCCAGATGCCGCTTCCCCCCCAAAAATAGTCCCCGGTAACCGCGTGAGGTCCAACCATATTTGCGCCCAAGCTCCAGACCTGATTGTAAGCCGCTTTTGAAGAGTTCATGAGATCCCAGAGAAAACCGTAATAATGATCCCGCTTGATGTTCATGCGCGGATATTCCCGAAAAGCTTCCGAACGCCAATCCGCCATCGTGATGATTGCGTCTGTATGATCTTTGAATGCGTAATTTTTTGCCAACTCTACAAAACAAAGATCATAACAGATCAAAAAACCGAATATCCCCCACTTCGTTTCGATGGTAAGACGCCCGTCGGAACCCTGCCGGTAATACGGCCTTTCCACAGGGGTAAGAAAAACCTTATCGTAGATATATTCTTCACGGCGGTAATCGATTTTTCTATTTAAAACGAATGTGGAGTTGTAAAAATCCCCATCTTTTTTACGAACATTGTTGTAAAAAATGTATTCCAGACCTTTTCCGTCATCACGGAGACTTTCCCGAAAACGCTTTATCGAGGGGCGGATTTTTTCATTTTCTCCTTCTTCCAGCAGTTCTCTTACTTCCCGAGGGTCCTGTGTATCCCACACGTATCCGGTTACGGTAAGCTCAGGGAATATAACCATGTTGGCTCTTTTTTCGTGAGCAATCTGAACGACTTCATCCATTGTGGATAGATTGGTTTTTACATCGGAAGCCAGGTTCAAATTCGCAATAAGAATGCTGGGACATTCCTCTTTGTCGGAAAAATCTCTTTCCAAAATACGCATAAGATGAATCTCCAATCTTTAAAAGCCCCGAATTCAAAGGGGGAATAAAAATGAGTCATTCTTGGCAAACTGTAAAAACGCCCGAGCTGCCGCTGTCGCGGGGGTTTTTTCAAATTTAGCCAATGGATGATTTTCCGAACCTATCAAAACCATCTCGTCTGTAGCAAGTATTTCTTCAAAACCGGCCTTCCCCGGGAATGGCCCCCCGGGGTATCGCAAAATCAATTTCAGGTTGTCGTTTCGAGCCCGGCTATGATACAATTCCCCTTCCGGGAAACCGAATGTGTAACTTGTCTGCGAATGGGTTGTCACGATGGAACCATCGGCCCGGGTTGGCAATGTAAAAAATGAAGGTCATACAGGGAGGCGGGTTTGGATATTTTCCCCTTGAACCATGTGTATGAGGCCCAGCAGTTCGATCGGGAGCTGCTGGAACGGGTTTTCTCCATGGCCGATCAGATGAAATCGGACCTGGCTTCCGGCGGCAGGCGATTTGCAAAATCCCTGGAGGGCAAAATCATGGCGGCCCTTTTTTACGAACCCTCCACCCGAACCCGGTTCTCTTTTGAAAGCGCCATGCTTCGGCTGGGAGGAAACATCATCACCACGGAAAACGCCCGGGAGTTTTCCAGCGCGGCCAAGGGCGAGAGCCTGTATGACTCCACCCGGGTGATGATCGGGTATGCCGATGTGATCGTGATGCGCCACCATGAAGCGGGCAGCGCCAAAAAAGCGGCCGATGTCTCCACCATTCCGGTGATCAACGCCGGAGACGGGTCCGGCCAGCACCCCACCCAGGCCCTGCTGGACATGTACACCATCAAGGACAATTTCGATTCCGTCGACGGGCTCAAAATCGCCATGGTGGGGGATTTGAAATACGGCCGCACCGTCCGGTCCCTGGCCTATCTTCTCTCCAAGTACGACCGGGTGGAGATCAGCTTTATCGCACCGCCGGTCTGCGCCATGGAGCAG